>NZ_RZQI01000138.1:0-9737 GCF_003998335.1 Mesorhizobium sp. M7A.F.Ca.CA.002.05.1.1
ATCGATGGTGGCCATGGTGCGCAGGCAAAATTTCGACATCGCCATCAGCGCGCCGGTGTTGCCGGCGGAAATGCAGGCGTCGGCTGTGCCGGCCTTGACCGCTTCGACGGCCTTCCACATCGATGACTTCCAGCGGCCGTGGCGCAGCGCCTGGCTCGGCTTGTCGTCCATCCTGACCGCAACTTCGCAATGGAAGAATTCGCTGATCTCGGCGAGCTTGGGAAATTTGGCAAGTTCGGGGCGCACGACTTCCTCACGCCCGAAGATGACGAAGCGGATGTCGGGACGACGGGTCGCGACCGTCATGAGCGCTGGTATGACCACGGCTGGTCCGTGATCGCCGCCCATGGCATCGATGGAAATCCTGATCACGCGGTATTTATCTCACGGTTAGGCGGCAGGTCGCTTGAGCGACCGCGAAGGTTCGGCGAAAATAACGGTTTTGGGCTGCCGCACAACCGACTTTTCCGTCGCGGGCGAGCTTTTCAGGATTTTCCCAGCAAGGATCGCAGTTTTTGCTGAAATTCATTCTCCGCCGGTTCGGTCTCGCTGCCGGCATTGAGCGATGCGCCCTGCTTACGCGGATAGGGGTCGATGGCGAGCCCGAAATACTGTTCGGCGAGTGCCCCGACATCGATCGTGTCACCGGAAAATGTCTCTGGACTGTCAGGGCCTTCCGCATCGAGCAGGATCTCGCCGCCACCATCGAAGCCCTGCCGTCCGAGCTTGGAATCCTCGGGCAGCAGCAGCGCTTCGACCGGTTCGTCGATATGTGCTTCGACAGGCTCGAGCGTGACGATGCAGGCCTGAGTGATGTCGGCCTCGACGCGGCCGCTGATCTTCACGCCATTGCGCTTCCATGACGCGACCAGAAGCTCGGCGCGATAGGATTCGACCGAAATCAGCCCGTGCTCCTCGGCCAGTGCCGCACGCTGTGCGGCATCGGCCTCGATAACCAGCGGCAGGCCCTTCTGCGGCAGGCGCGTAATGTTGGCGCGGAAGGAGACCGGGCTTTGCGGGTCAACATGCTTCATTGTTCAACCTCCTTGGCGGCGGGAAAGGTCAGCGTGCCGGAGACAATCGATTCGGATGGCTGCGCGGCCAGATGACTGCGCGCGTCGGTAACATAGTTGGCCAGCAGCGATGCTTCCGCCCAGGCGCCCGTGTCGGGCCGGACATTGCGGGCAAGAGCCGCGGTCAGCCCGTCATGGTCGTTTCTTTCCAGGGCATCATCATAGGCAGCGGTACGGCCATAAAACATCTTTGCCAGTTTTTTCATGCGTTTGGGCACGCCAACGTCGCCAATGCCCAATTCCCGCAACGAATGGTCGACGTCAAGGAAGAACTCGTCGATCAGCACCTGGGCGACCTCTTGCGCCGCACCGCTCTCCCCGCGCAACCTGTGCTGGAACAGGAACATGTGCAGCGACAGCATCTCGAAACGGCCAAGCGGCGTATCTGGCACATTCCAGTGGGAATAAAACACAGTCTGCCGCGCCGCCGCCACGATTTGTGCGTAAAGCGCCTCGGTGATAGCGCGGTTGGCGTAGCGTTCGCGGCCAAAAAAGCGCTGGAACATTGGGGATGGTCTCCTGGGGACCGTTTGTTGAAGTGGGCTTGTTGCATCGGCAAGCAAGCTGGTTTACCGGTTTCGCGGCCCAGCGCAAGTTGCGGCCAGCTAATGGAGTTGTTGTTGCGCGCGCTGAATTTCAAGTCGACCTTCTCGTCCAGGCCCGCCGGCGCGATCTCGCTGCTGATGATCGTTTCGGCACTGTCCGCCTGCCACACCTCCAAGATGATGGGCGATCTCAGCCCGAGCGAGACGCTGACGCAAGGTTACGTCATAGACCAGCAGGCAATCGACCTGGTGCCGGTCGGTTCGAGCCGCGAGCAGGTGCTTCTGGCGCTCGGCACGCCGTCGACGACCGCGACCTTCGACAACGAGGCATTCTATTACATTTCGCAGACGCGCAAGCGCTACGTCGCCTTCGACAAGCCACGGCTCATTGACCAGCATGTGCTGGCTGTCTATTTCGGCGCCGATGGCCGTGTCACCCAGATCGCCAATTACGGGAAGAAGGATGGCAAGATGTTCGACTTCATCTCGCGCACCACACCGACCGGCGGCAAGGACCAGAACTTCCTCAGCCAGGTCATCAACGGTGCCAGCAAGCTGGCGCCCGGCATTCCCGGCGGCGGCGTCTAGTTCCCTTCGGCTTCCATTCCCGGAAGCCTCGTCATCTCAGGCGACCAAAAACCCGCGGGAGCGATCCTGCGGGTTTTTGTTATGGGTCACCAGTCAGGGCACGGCCACTGGCATGCTGCAGTGGCCACCACTGAAAACACGACGCTGGGCCCGGCATAAGGTGCCAGCGCACGCATTGCGAAGACCGGGCGAAAGCGAGCGCTGAAGGATAGTTTGGCTTTGCCTCAACAAAAAACCCGCGGGATCGCTCCCGCGGGTTTTTTCGGGCTGAAGCCTTGATCAGCCGTGCGCGAGCACGGCCAGCAGCAAGAGCGCGACGATGTTGGTGATCTTGATCGCCGGGTTGACGGCCGGGCCAGCGGTGTCCTTGTAGGGATCGCCGACCGTGTCGCCTGTCACCGAAGCCTTGTGCGCCTCGGAACCCTTGAGATGCTTGACGCCGTCCTTGTCGACAAAGCCGTCTTCGAAGGACTTCTTGGCGTTGTCCCAGGCACCGCCGCCAGAGGTCATCGAGATGGCGACGAACAGGCCATTGACGATGACGCCGAGCAACGAGGCACCCAGCGCTGCAAAGGCGGACGCCTTCGAGCCCGAGATCAACAGCACGCCGAAATAGACCACGAGCGGTGCCAGCACCGGCAGCAGCGACGGGATGATCATCTCGCGGATCGCCGCCTTGGTCAGCAGATCGACCGCGCGTGCGTAGTTCGGCTTCGAGGTGCCGGCCATGATGCCCGGATCCTCGCGGAACTGCTTGCGCACTTCCTCAACGATGGCGCCCGCCGCGCGGCCGACGGCCGTCATGGCGATGCCGCCGAACAGATATGGGATCAAGCCGCCGAAGATCAGGCCGGCGACGACGTAGGGGTTGGAGAGATCGAAGGAGATCTCGCCCATGCCCTGGAAGTAGGGATATTTGTCGCCATTGGCGGCAAAGAACTTCAGGTCGTTCGAGTAGGCGGCAAACAGCACCAGTGCGCCGAGACCGGCCGAACCGATGGCGTAGCCCTTGGTCACCGCCTTGGTGGTGTTGCCGACCGCGTCGAGCGCGTCGGTGGACTGGCGCACTTCCTTGGGCAGGCCGGCCATTTCGGCAATGCCGCCGGCATTGTCGGTGACCGGGCCGAAGGCGTCGAGCGCAACGATCATGCCGGCAAGACCGAGCATCGTCGTGACCGCGATCGCCGTACCGAAGAGGCCGGCAAGCTGATAGGTCGAGATGATGCCGCCGACGATGACGATCGCCGGCAGCGCCGTCGATTCCAGCGAGACCGCAAGGCCCTGGATGACGTTGGTGCCGTGACCGGTGACCGACGCCTGAGCGATGGAGTTGACCGGGCGCTTGTTGGTGCCGGTGTAGTACTCGGTGATGACGACGATGAGACCGGTCACCACGAGGCCGATCAGGCCGCATATGAACAGGTTCTTGCCGGTGATGACCATGCCGGCGACTGTGCCGATCTCGCCCCAGCCGAGCGTCACCTGTGTGGCGACGCCGAGGCCGACGATGGACAGCAGGCCGGTGACGATCAGGCCCTTGTAGAGCGCGCCCATGATCGAGCCGTTGGAACCGAGCTTGACGAAGAAGGTGCCGACGATCGAGGTGAGGATGCAGGCGCCGCAGATGGCGAGCGGATAAAGCATGGCCGCACCCAGAACGGCGGTGCCGCCAAAGAAGATGGCAGCCAGAACCATGGTGGCGACGACGGTCACCGCATAGGTTTCGAACAGGTCAGCGGCCATGCCGGCGCAGTCGCCGACATTGTCGCCGACATTGTCGGCGATGGTGGCCGGGTTGCGCGGATCATCTTCGGGAATGCCGGCTTCGACCTTGCCGACGAGATCGCCGCCGACGTCGGCGCCCTTGGTGAAGATGCCGCCGCCGAGACGGGCGAAGATCGAGATCAGCGATGCGCCGAAGCCGAGCGAGACCAGCGAGTCGATGACGATGCGGTCATTGGGCTGGAGGCCCATGAAGTGGGTCAGGATGAGGTAGTAGATCGACACGCCGAGCAAGGCCAGGCCAGCAACCAGCATGCCGGTGATGGCGCCCGATTTGAACGCGATGTCGAGGCCGGCAGCGAGGCTGTTCGATGCGGCTTGCGCCGTACGAACGTTGGCGCGAACGGAGACATGCATGCCGATGAAGCCGGCGGCGCCCGAAAGCACCGCACCGATCAGGAAGCCGATCGCGGCGGTGATGGACAGCAGCCACCAGGCGAGCACGAGGACGACGACGCCAACGATGGCGATGGTGGTGTACTGACGCGCCAGATAGGCTTGTGCGCCCTCGCGGATAGCCGCGGAGATTTCCTGCATGCGTGCATTGCCTTGATCGGCCGCAAGGACCGAACGTGTCGCCCAGATGGCGTAAAGGATTGAAAGCAGGCCGCAGGCGATGACGGCGGAAATAATTGTCATTGCCGGATTTTCCTCGATTGATGGCCCAAAAGAACCCCTCCCTGGGCCGTTGAGACAAAGACCGGATTCCGAGCACGGAATCCGCCTCTTCGCATCGGTGTATGCGAAACAGGGCTGCGAACGTCAAGATATTGTTCGGTTTTTGCCCGGCTTTCGCCCAAATGGTTTGGGCCAGGCGACGACTGCTGTCAGCACCCTCTATTAGATCGATTGAAATTGGCCTGACGCAGGACGCCCCTACTCGGCTCCCCGGCCCATGCGGCGCGCCGTGTAGCGCTCGATCGCCGACAGACCGTCATAGATCAGCACGGCAAGCGCTGCCACGATCAGGCCGCCTTGCAGGATGAAGGCGAGATTGTTGGACAACAGCCCGGCGATGATCACTTCGCCCAGCGTTTTGGCTGCCACGGTCGAACCGATGGTCGCGGTGGCAAGACTGATCACCACCGACAGCCTGATGCCGCCGAGAATGATCGGGGCGCTGAGCGGCAGCTCGACCTTGGTGAGCCTTTGCCAACCGGTCATGCCGGCGCCGCGCGCCGCCTCGACGACATTGGCCGGCAGCGTCGTCAGACCGGTCAGTGCATTCTCGAAAATCGGCAGCAGGCCATAGAGAAACAGGGCGATCAGTGTCGGCTTCTCGCCGAAGCCGACGGCCGGTACGGCAAGCGCCAGCACCGCCACCGGCGGAAAGGTCTGACCGATGTTGACGAGGCTGCGCGATAGCGGCAGGAATTCGGCGCCGGCCGGCCTGGTGACCAGGATGGCAAGCGCCACCGCAACGATGGTTGCCGCCACGGTGGCGATCAGAACCGTGCGTAAGTGCAGCAGGGTCAGCGTCAGCAGGCTGCCCTGGTTGTAGATCACCGGCGCGTTGTTTTCGGTCAGCGGCTTCAGCAGCGGCACGAACCACCCGGGATTGGTGACGAAGGCGACAAGCAGCACCACCAATGCTAGCCTGAGCAGCGATGGAAGCCAGGCCTTCATGCCGGCCTCGCCGCACGCTTCACCAGCCCTTCGACGGTCACGCGGCCAAGCGGCTTGCCGTCGGCGCCTTTGACCGGCAGCGCCGGCCGGCCCGACCACAACAATTCGGCCAGCGCGTCGCGCTGGCTCGCATCGCCGGGGATCGCCTCACCTTCGGCGGAGCCCTTCTCCACGGCATCGCGGACCCGGCCGAGCGACAGCAACCGGAACGGCCTTTCGCTGGCGCCAACCAGGGTCTCGACGAAGGCGCTTGCCGGCTTTGCCAGGATCTCGGCCGGCTTGGCGTATTGCACCAGCTTGCCGGCATCCATGACCGCGATCTTGTCGCCCATATGCACGGCCTCTTCCATGTCGTGGGTGACGAGGATGATGGTGGTGCCGAAGCGCTTCTGGATCGCCAGCAGATCTTCCTGCGCCTTGGTGCGGATGATCGGGTCGAGGGCGCCGAACGGTTCGTCCATCAACAGCACGTTGGGTTCGGCGGCGAGTGCGCGGGCAACACCGACGCGCTGCTGCTGGCCGCCGGACAGTTCGTGCGGGTAGCGAGGCCCGAAGGCTTCGGGATCGAGCTGATAGAGCGTCATCAGTTCGTCGACCCGGGCCTTGATACGGTCCTTGTCCCAGCCAAGCAGCACCGGCACGGTGGCAATGTTCTGTGCCACCGTGCGATGCGGAAACAGGCCGTGCCCCTGGATAGCGTAGCCGATGCTGCGGCGCAGCTCGTAGCCGGGCAGCGAACGATTGTCGGCGCCGTCGAGCTTGATGATGCCCGAGGTCGGCTCGACCAGCCGGTTGATCATGCGCAGCAGCGTCGTCTTGCCGGAACCGGACGTGCCGACAATGACGGCGATGGTGCGCGGCTCGATGACCATCGACACGTCATCGACCACGGTCGTCGCGTCATAGCGCTTGGTGATGCCTTCGATCTCGATCATGCCGTTTCAACCCTGCGCCTGGTGGCGGTCATTTCGATCACCGCATCGAGGATGATGGCGGCGGCAAAGGCGAGCGCGACCGTTGGCACCGCGCCAAGCAGCACAAGGTCCATCGCCGTCTGGCCCACACCCTGGAAGACGAACACGCCGAAACCGCCGCCGCCGATCAGCGCGGCAATGGTGGCGAGGCCGATGTTCTGCACCAAGACGATGCGGATGCCGGTGAGGATGACAGGAAAAGCCAGCGGAAACTCGATGCCGAACAGGCGCTGCCTGTCGGTCATGCCCATGCCGCGCGCCGCGTCGTTGGCCGCGCGCGGCACGCCGGCCAGACCGACCACGGTGTTGGCCACCACCGGCAGCAGCGAGTAAAGGAACAGCGCCACAAAAGCCGGTGCGGTGCCGATGCCGCGAATGCCGAGCGCGGCAGCTCCCGGCACATGCGTGGCAACCCAGCCGAGCGGCGCGATCAAAAGGCCGAACAGCGCGATCGAAGGAATGGTCTGGATGATATTGAGCGCGTTGAGAACGCCGGCGCGCAGACTTTCGACACGATGGCAGAGAATGCCGAGTGGCAGGCCGACGACCACCGCCGCAAGCAGCGACCCTAGCGCCAGCGTTACATGCTTGGAGCCCTCTGCCCAGAAACTGTCGGCGCGGTTGAAATATTCCTTCAGGATCGACAGATTGTCCCAGCTTCCCGAAATCAACAGCAGCCCGATCGCCAAAGCCGCGACCACAAGCACGCCAACCCGCGCCAATGGCGACAGGTTCAGCCTTGTCAGCACGTCGGCGAGCAAAAGCGTGAAGGCAAAGATCAGAATCCAGAAACCGGAGGCTGGCGAAACTCTGGCGAAGGTGTTGCCCGCCGGCGTGAGAAATGTTCCGGCGACACCGATCAGCAGCGCGAGCGCGGCAAGCGCCATCACGCTGGCGGCAAGGCGCAGCACAAGTGGTGTCTTGAACAGCGCAATGAGTGCTGCGGCGACAATGATGGCGAGCAGCAGCGTCCCGGTCGTTGCCGGCAGCGCATCGAGAATCGAGCGCGCCTGGCCGGGGACGATGCGGTTGGCACGGAACGTGGCAAAGGGGGCGGCGAAGGCCGCATAGGCTGATATCGCGGCGATGACCACGCCGAGCTTGTCGAAGCGGATGTTCACGCCCTGCCCCTTCAGTCGATCCGGCGCGCCACGAAAGCGGCGCGCCGGAATCGTCCTACTTCAGGAAGCCGTTCTTCTTCAGGAAGTCCTCGGCGACGCCCTTGACCGGCTCGCCGCCGACCTGAACGCGACCGTTCAGTTCCTGCAGGGTGACGAGGTCGAGCTTGGCGAAAACCGGCTTCAGCAGCGTCTCGATCTCGGGATGCTCCTTCAGCACCGCTTCGCGGATGATCGGCGCCGGCTGGTAGACCGGCTGCACGCCCTTGTCGTCGTCGAGCACGACGAGCCCGGACGGTGCGATGCCGCCATCGGTGCCGTAGACCATGGCCGCAGTGGCGCCATTGGTCTGGTTGGCGGCCGCTGCGATGGTTGCCGCCGTGTCGCCGCCCGAGAGGGTGATCAATTGCTCAGGCTTCAGCGTGAAGCCATAGGTGGTCTGGAAAGCCGGAAGTGCGGCCGCCGAATTGACGAACTCGGCGGAAGCCGCCAGCACCACCTGACCGCCGCCCGCGACATATTTGCCGAAGTCGGTAAGCGTGGCGAGCTTGTTGGTCTCGGCGACTTCCTTGCGAAGCGCGATCGCCCAGGTGTTGTTTGCGGGCGACGGCGACAGCCAGACGATCTTGTTGGCGTCGTAGTCGAGCTTCTTGGCCGTTTCATAGGCCTTGGCGGCGTCTTTCCAGACCGGGTCGTCGGCCTTTTCGAAGAAGAAAGCGGCGTTGCCGGTGTATTCGGGATAGATGTCGATCTCGCCGGCGGTGATCGCCTTGCGCACCACCGGCGTGCCACCGAGCTGGATACGGTCCGATGTCTTGATGTTGTTGGCGTTGAGCACGAGCTGGATGATGTTACCCAGCACGCCGCCCTCTGTGTCGATCTTCGAAGAGACAACCACCTGGGCATTGGCGGAAGCCACCGTGATGCCGAGCGCCAATGCCGCGCCGGCCAGAAACTTGACTGAAAACATTGTGAAACCCCTTGCTATGAACCGAAACGCGGTGACCGCATATGAGCATGGCTTCAACGGCCAGTCGGGGTACACGGTTTCATAACAATAGGTACAGACGCAATATTTTTGTTCCGAAGCGGTAAATTCGGCCGACATCGTGCTGACAGCGCCGTGTCAGGTGAAACGGCGGATGGATCAGGCTTCGGCTTTGCGCAAGCTCGTCAGCTTGAGCGCGCCGAGCGCCACGAAGCACAGGACGGTAACCGGAAAGACTATCCAGTTCAGCATCTCCCAGCCCCAGGCGTTGTAGACCATGCCCGACATCAGCGAGGCGCAGGCGACGGAGCCGAACAGGACGAAGTCGTGGAAGCCTTGCACCTTGCCCTTTTCCGACGGCCTGTAGGTGGCGGCCACCATCGCGGTCGCGCCGATGAAGCCGAAGTTCCAGCCAAGGCCTAGCAGGATCAGCGACGTCCAGAACTGCCACAGCGCCAGGCCCGACAGAGCGACAATGGCGCAGCCGATGAGCAGGATCAGGCCGGTGGCCACAATGCGTTCGGCGCCGAAGCGATGGATCAGCGAGCCGGTGAAGAAGCTTGGCGCGAACATCGCCATGACGTGCCAGGAGATGCCGAGCGTCGCGTCGTTCTCCGACAGGCCGCAACCGACCATGGCCAGCGGTGCGCCCGTCATGACGAAGCTCATCAGCGCATAGCTGCCGACCGCGCAGAAAAGCGCGGCGACGAAACGCGGCTGCGTGACGATTTCAGCCAGTGGCCTGGCGTCGCTGTCGGCGATCTCCACCTTGCCGGATGCTTTCGCCGGCAGCCGCAGGAACGACAGGATGATAGCGCCGACGGCGGCCAGCGGCAGGATGGAGATGAAGGAACCGGCAAACATGACCGGCGCCAGCAATTCGCGGGTGAAGATGACGATCTGCGGCCCAAGGATGGCGGTGACGATGCCGCCGGCCAGCACGAATGAGATGGCACGCGCCTTGAATTCCGGCGGTGCGTTGTCGGCAGCGGCGAAGCGGAACTGCTGGACGAAGGCGCCGCCGACACCGATCGTGAGCAAGC
>NZ_RZQI01001391.1:0-956 GCF_003998335.1 Mesorhizobium sp. M7A.F.Ca.CA.002.05.1.1
GCTATGCCTGGCTCGACACCGGCACGCATGACAGCCTGCATGAGGCCTCATCATTCGTGCGCACCATCGAGCACCGCCAGGGCATCAAGGTCGCTTGTCCCGAAGAGATCGCCTTTGAACAGGGTTGGCTGACAGTGGACCAGGTTCTGCGTCGCGCCGATCACCTGGGCAAGAATGAATATGCCGCCTATCTGCGCCGGCGTGTCGTCGACCTGTCGGAGGGCTAGGTGTTGGAGGTCAGGCCCCTTGGCATCGATGGCGTGCTGGAAATCGTGCCGAAGCGACATGGCGACGCGCGCGGCTTCTTCGTGGAAACCTACAATGCCGAGCGCTTTTCGCAGGCCGGCATAGACCTGGCTTTCGTGCAGGACAATCATTCCTATTCCGCCGCGGCGGGCGTCTTGCGAGGGCTTCACTATCAGCTTGCGCCGCGCGCCCAGGACAAGCTGCTGCGCGTCATCCGGGGCAGCATTCTCGATGTCGCGGTCGACATTCGCCGCGGTTCGAAAACCTTCGGAAAATGGGTCGCTCTCGAAGTGTCGGCCGAAAAGGGCAACCAGATTCTGGTGCCGAAAGGCTTCGCGCACGGTTTCGTGACGCTCGTGCCTGACACCGAGGTCCTGTATAAGGTGACCGACACCTATTCGCAGGCGCATGATCGGTCGGTCCGTTTCGACGATCCCGCCATCGGCATCGAATGGCCGTCATTGGCCGGCGGGTTCCAGCTCTCGGACAAGGACCTCAAGGCGCCGCTGCTGGCCGCCGCCGAGGTGTTCGCCTGATGGGTTGCGTGAGGACAGCGGCATGAATTTTCTGGTGACGGGCGGTGCTGGCTTTATCGGTTCGGCGGTGTGCCGGCATCTATGCGCCAACCCGGCCTATCGGGTGACCAATCTCGACAAGCTAACCTATGCGGGAAACCTGGCCTCGCTGCGGCCGATCGAGAACGCACACAA
>NZ_RZQI01001392.1:0-952 GCF_003998335.1 Mesorhizobium sp. M7A.F.Ca.CA.002.05.1.1
CAGGCAGGAACGAGAATTCCGGATGCACCGACGACCATTGGCGCAGGATTTCCGCGTAGGGACGCGGATCGGCGACTTCGTCGGCGGCAGCGCCGGCGAAGTGGTCGGCGGTGACATTGCGAATGCAATTGCCGCTGGTCTGGATGGCATGCATCTCGACACTTGCGAGATCCGCCAGGATCGCCGGAATATCAGACAGCGCCGGCCAGTTGAACTGGATGTTCTGGCGGGTGGTGAAATGGCCATAGCCTTTGTCGTATTTGCGGGCGATGTGACCAAGCATGCGCAACTGCTTGCCGTTCAGCGTGCCGTAAGGCACCGCGATGCGCAGCATGTAGGCATGCAGTTGAAGATAGACGCCGTTCATCAGCCTCAAGGGCCGGAACTGGTCCTCGGTGATCTCGCCGGCAAGACGACGCTGCACCTGGTCGCTGAACTCGGCGACGCGGGCTTGGACAAAATCGTGGTCGAACTCATCGTAACGGTACATGCTTGGTCTTTCAGGGCGCGTCCGCCCATGCCTGGTGTCTTGGTTATGCTGCCCGCGCAGCCTGCTTGCCGAGATCGTTGCGAATGGTCGGGCCGGCAGCGCGGATCTTCTCGCGCAGCCGCACCGGTTGGACGACACCGTTGACGACTTCAGCGTCGATCAAATTGACGTCGACCACTTCGTTGGCGGCATAGGCCTTGGCGCCGATCGCCTCGAGCCTATCCTCCGCTGCCTTGTCATCGGCGAGGTCGGCATGGTCCACCGTCTCCGCCCAGCCGCCATCGGCGTACCAGACAGCAATGCCGTCGGTGAGGCGGTTGGCGGTCAGTATCTTCATGGCTGAACTCCTTCGGCGATCGAACTGGACGCACCTTCATGCCTGTGTGCCGCCAGCGGCTCGGATCGCTCAAAATTGGCGCCGGCGACCGCATCGCCGATGATGGTCATGACCGGGCCGGAAAG
>NZ_RZQI01001393.1:0-951 GCF_003998335.1 Mesorhizobium sp. M7A.F.Ca.CA.002.05.1.1
GTGTTTTCCCGTCTCCTGCTGTTAGAGGAACAGTCTAAGCGGCACTGTCCGCCCTGGCGATGTGCCATGAGACGCTGAAGCGGCGGCCACCGGACAGGCTTTTCAAATCAGTTGCGCATCCGGTTTTTCGCGGCTATGGATTTTCGCCATGAACATGCGTTCGATCAAGACCATTTGGTGGTGGGCCTGCTGACAGCGGCCTGTTCGAACACGTGCGCGTGAAAAGAGAGGGTGGCCGCAACGGAAAGTCCGGGCGGCCATTTGTTTTTTCCAAGCCATTCCCGGGTCCGTTGCCCCAAGACGCTGATGGAGACGGCAATGACGATAAAGCTTCTGGAAAACGGCGCGGAAAGTTTCGTGACCGCGGGTGGCATCACCATCACGCGCGCGCGCCACGACCGGCCCTATGCGGGCGCGATCGACGCTTACGTTGACGGCCTGAATTCGCGCCGCGGCGCTGTATTTTCCTCGAACTATGAATATCCCGGCCGCTACACGCGCTGGGACACCGCCATCATCGATCCGCCACTGGTCGTCTCGGCGCGCGGCCGTGCCATGCGCATCGAGGCGCTGAACCGCCGTGGCGAGGCGCTGCTGCCGGTCATCGGCAAGGCGCTCGCCAGCCAGGCGGATGTCACCATCGCCGAGACGTCGAAGACACTCATCCGCCTCGATGTCGCCAAGCCCGGCCGTGTCTTCACCGAGGAGGAGCGCAGCCGCGTCCCTTCAGTCTTCACGGTGCTGCGCGCCATCACCGCTCTGTTCAGGACCGAGGAAGACGCCAATCTCGGTCTCTACGGCGCTTTCGGCTACGACCTCGCCTTCCAGTTCGACCCGGTCGACTACAAGCTCGAGCGCAAGCCAAGCCAGCGCGACCTGGTGCTTTTCCTGCCCGACGAGATCCTGGTCGTCGACCATTATTCCGCCAAGGCCTGGACCGACCGCTATGAC
>NZ_RZQI01001394.1:0-950 GCF_003998335.1 Mesorhizobium sp. M7A.F.Ca.CA.002.05.1.1
TCATGGCGCCGAGCGACGTCCAGGCTGACAGCGCAAGGATCAGAAATGCCAGCAAGCTGCCGGTGGCCGCCAGCCGCCGGCGCCCGATCATGGCCGCGAGCAGTCCCGCCAGCAGCAGGAAGATCGCCAGGTTGAGCGGCTGGATGAAGAACCAGAAGATCTTGGACAGGTAGAAGAACATCGCTCACCCCATTGCAGCGCCGCGCGGGCGTGGGCGCTCAAAGGACGCTAACACTTTGATTTTGCGCAGGATCCTTCCGAAAATCGATTCCGACTTTCAGGGCATGCGCTAGACGAGCGACGTCCCTACCACCACTTCTCCGGCTGGAACGTGCCTGCGGCCTGCTCGATGACGGCGGCGGTCTGGAACAGCGTTTCCTCGTCGAACGGCCGGCCGATCAGCTGCAGCCCGAGCGGCAGGCCCTTGGCGTCGAGCCCGGCGGGTACGGCGATGCCCGGCAGGCCGGCCATGTTCACCGTGACGGTGAAGATGTCATTGAGGTACATCTTGACCGGATCGGCAGCCATGTCCTCATCGGCGACGCCGAAGGCGGCGGAAGGCGTTGCCGGGGTCAGGATGACATCGACGCCGGCGGCGAAGACCGTCTCGAAATCCCGCTTGATCAGATTGCGCACCTTCTGCGCCTGCAGATAGTAGGCGTCGTAATAGCCGGCCGACAGCACATAGGTGCCGATCATGATGCGGCGCTTGACCTCGCGGCCGAAACCGGCGGCGCGGGTCTTCTCATACATGTCGACGATATCCTTGCCCGGCACGCGCAATCCGTAGCGGACGCCATCATAGCGGGCGAGGTTGGACGAAGCCTCGGCGGGCGCCACGATATAGTAGGCAGGCAGCGCGTACTTCGTATGCGGCAGGGAAATGTCAACGATCTCAGCGCCGGCGTCCTTCAGCCAGGCAATGCCCTTCTGCCACAGCGCTTCGATCT
>NZ_RZQI01001395.1:0-950 GCF_003998335.1 Mesorhizobium sp. M7A.F.Ca.CA.002.05.1.1
CAGGCCCAGGTGGCCAAGCGGCTCGGCCTGACCAGCCTCAAGGCGCATCGGCTCATCACCCGGGCCACCCAGGATGGCCTTGTCAGGGTGATCATCGACGGCGATGTCGGCGAATGCATCGACCTCGAGCAGCAGCTGATCACTGCTTACGGGCTCGACTACTGCGAGGTTGTTCCTGATCTCGATCAGGACGAGCTGCCGCTGAAGGCGCTTGGGATCGCCGGCGCTCAGTTTCTGAAACGAGAGATCGATCGCGGCGAGGACATGCTGATCGGCGTCGGCCATGGCCGTACCCTTGCCGCAAGCGTCGAGTATCTGACGCGCACCGCCGCTGCCCATATCCGTTTCGTCTCGCTGCTTGGCGGCGTGACGCGCAAATTCGCGGCCAACCCGCACGATGTCATGCATCGGCTGGCCGAGCGGACCGGCGCGCAGGCTTATGTGATGCCGGTGCCTTTCGTCGCCAACACCGCCGAGGACCGTGAAGTGCTGCTTGGTCAGCGCGGCATTAGCGATGTCTTCGACCTCGCAAGCCGGTCCGACCTGATGTTCGTCGGCATAGGGACCGCCGAGCGGGAAGCTTCGTTGGTCGCTACCGGCATGATCGAACATTCCGAAATCGATGAGGTGAAACGCGATGGCGGCGTCGGCGAGCTGCTCGCCCACTTCTTCGACGACAAGGGGCGCCCGGTGGAAACGGCGCTGTCGGACAGAATTCTCGCGCTTCCGCGGGACCAGTTGAAGGGCCGCCGGATCGTCGCCGTCGCCGGCGGCAAGATCAAAGTGCGTGCCATCAAAGCGGTGCTCGAAAGCCGCTATCTGAGCGGCCTGATCACCGACGAGTCCACCGCTCGTGCCCTTGTCGAACAGAACAAACCCAATGGCGCGAAGCGCCATGTGCACGGAGGATCGTCAAATGCGTGACAAGCGCGGATCAGCCTTGCTGGCGG
>NZ_RZQI01001396.1:0-949 GCF_003998335.1 Mesorhizobium sp. M7A.F.Ca.CA.002.05.1.1
GAACTGCACCTGGCCGTCGACATGTTCGGCGAAATACCGCGCCAGCGTCGTCTTGCCGGTGCCGGCATAGCCGAACAGCCGGAACAGCTGCGGCTGGCCGGTCTTCAGCCATTGGGCGACCGCCTTCAGCGCGTCGTCCTGTTGGGGAGAGAATTCCATCAGCGCGAGAGACCGGATTCGCAAGGGAAAGACAAGACAGCCGCCACCATCATCGATGCGCCGGGACGCTTCAATGCCGCCGACGGGTCAGGCTATCAGGCGCAGACAAGAACGTAAAGGGAACATACAAGCTCACCCCACACCTTATCGAATCGGCTGGGGATCGTTTTCCAGCAGGATCGGCTTGCCGTGCGGCGTGGCATGCGCGGCGCGCTCCCAGGCTTCAGCCATGGCGTCGACATCCGACTTGGCGGCCAGCCCTTTGGTGGCAAGCAGGCTTTCCAGCGCGGCCAGCCAATGTTCGTAATAGTCATGGCCGTCAGCCGCGGCGCCTGGCTTCTTCACTTCGATCGACAGCGCCTGCGCCCACTCGCTCCACGAAAACAGGCCCTTGTCGTGCAACGCCACCGTCATGGCGAACGCCTCAGCCTGCCACGGCTCGGCAAACACCGGCGTATCGACGCCCGGCGGCAGCTCGGGCAGATCCGTATCACGCCGGCTCAAGATAGCTCTCCCAGGCGTCTATCGAGACGCTCAGCGTCGGGTCGGCGTCCTCGCCCCAGATTTCCGGCCCTTCGAAAACCACGGTGTAGACCCATTGCGGATTTTCGCCGTGTCCATGCGCGTTGCTGTCGGGGAACACGAAACCGTCGTGCACCGTCTCAATCACCCCCTGCTTGGCGCGCGCATAGCGCGGCAGCCGCGTGTGGCCGGTCGGGTTGAGGTTTTTGGTCCGTACGGGGTCGCCGGCCTTGAACCGCGCCGGCCGCGCCGCCGACCGGTCGCAAGG
>NZ_RZQI01001397.1:0-949 GCF_003998335.1 Mesorhizobium sp. M7A.F.Ca.CA.002.05.1.1
GCGCTCGAGGGCTCGAAGGTTCGCGAGGTCGAGGACCGCCAGCGCGCCGCCGAGGATGCCAAGCGTCGCGCCGAGGACGAAGAGCGCCGCAAGCGCGAACGCGATGAATCCGCACGCCGCCAGGCCGAGGAAGAGGCGCGGTTGCAGACCGAGGCCGAATCCCGCCGTCGGGCTGAGGAAGAGGCGCGTCGCCGCGCGCCATTGGCTGCCGAACTGGCAACAGTCGATGACGAGGAAGTGGCCAAGCCGAAGCGGGTTGGCGCCGGCGCACCGGTGCGCCGTCCGGTCACGCCCGAAGTGGCGCGTCCGGCCAAGCCGACCAAGGCCGAGGAAGACCGCCGCCGCGGCAAGCTGACGCTGAATTCAGCATTGTCCGACGAAGACGCGCGAGCCCGTTCGCTGTCGTCGATGCGTCGCCGCCAGGAAAAATTCAAGCGCGCGATGCACAATGAGCCGCGCGAGAAAGTCATGCGCGAAGTGATCCTGCCAGAGACCATTACGATCCAGGAACTGGCGCAACGCATGTCCGAGCGCGCGGTCGACCTGGTCAAGTTCTTCATGAAGCAGGGCCAGATCCTGAAGCCGGGCGACGTCATCGATGCCGACACGGCCGAGCTGGTTGCTACCGAATTCGGCCACACGGTCCGCCGCGTCGCCGAGTCCGACATCGAGGAAGGCCTGTTCAACATCGCCGACAATGCCGAGGACCTGGTTTCGCGTCCGCCGGTCGTGACGATCATGGGTCACGTCGATCATGGCAAGACCTCGCTGCTCGACGCGATCCGCAACGCCAATGTCGTCTCCGGCGAAGCCGGCGGCATCACCCAGCATATCGGCGCCTACCAGGTCGAGAAGAACGGTCACAAGATCACCTTCATCGACACGCCCGGCCACGCCGCCTTCACGGCGATGCGTGCTCGTGGCGCCCAGGCGACCGACATTGCCATCC
>NZ_RZQI01001398.1:0-944 GCF_003998335.1 Mesorhizobium sp. M7A.F.Ca.CA.002.05.1.1
CGATCAGCCAGGTCCATGCCAGTGGTTCGGTTGTCGGTGGCGACAACATCGGCGGCCTGGTCGGGTTCAATGTCGGCGCCATCAGCGACGGCTATTCCACAGTCGCCGTGCTTGGACTTCTGGGCGCTACCGGCGTTGGCGGCAGCGTCGGCTTTTCCTGGGGCACGGTCACCAATGTCTATTTCGACACCACCACGTCAGGAACGACGACGGGCGTTGCCGGCCAAGGCGCTGCAGGCGTCACCAGCACCGGCCTGACCACGGCACAGCTGCAGGGCGGCGGCGCCACCAGCTTGAGCTCCGCTTTCGTCGGCGGAACCGGCGGTCTCTACCCGTATCTGAACAGTTTCTATCCAAACGGCATCCAGGCGATCTCCGGCATCGCCTACAAGGATGGCGGCATCACACCGCTCTCGTCGGCCACGCGACAGCCCTACTATGCAAAAAATCCCGGTTGGGTCACCGGCGTCTCGAACGGTGTCGACATCGGCACGGTGACCACGGGCGTCAACGGTTACTACTACATCGCCGTGCCGACCGGCTGGATATCGGACAGCGTGCTGGCCTACACCGTTCGCGATTCGCATCCGGACGACAGTTCCGGGGCTCAGAACGGCGTGACATTTCGCACCGGGCTTGCGGGCGGGAATGTCTCCAACCTGAACGTCTATGGCAACTGGCGTCTCGACGAGGCGGACAGTTCGATCACGTCTCTTTCGGCGCTGCAGGACGCCGCTGCAGCGACTGTCGGATCGACCTATGTCGGCAGCCTGTCCTTCGCCAACTGGCAGATCGAAACGGCGGCCACCACCTTCGCGATCGACCGGGCGGTGTCGATCGGCGCCGGCACGCTAGCGCTGTCGTCGAACGGCACGGTCACGCAGACGCACGGGCTGGCGGCGGCATCGCTGCTGCTCGGCGGCGCCGGCGACTTCAACTTGAAC
>NZ_RZQI01001399.1:0-942 GCF_003998335.1 Mesorhizobium sp. M7A.F.Ca.CA.002.05.1.1
CCGTTCATGCGAAGACCGACTTCGCGATTGGTGAAACGGCCGCTGCTGCCGTGGATCGGCTCGCCGATCCGCCCGGATTTCACCGCTGCCGCGGCCTCGCAATAGCGCGGGTCGAACCGCAGGATGTGGCCGACCAACAGGCGCGCGCCGTTTCTCTCCGCCGCTCTAGCAATCGCCTTGGCAGCGGAAAGATCGTGAGCCATCGGTTTTTCGAGCAGCACCGGCTTGCCGGCATCGAGCAGCGTGCGGCAGACGTCTTCATGCAGCGTGTCGGGTGCCGCCACGATATAGGCGTCGGCGGCATTGGCGGCCAGCGCGGTGGCGGCATCGCGGAAATGCCGGGCACCGAAATCGGACGCGGCCTTGCTCCCCGTGGCAGCATTCGGATCAACGAATGCCGACAGTTCCGCGACAGGGCTCGCGGCAACCACCTGCGCATGCAGGAGGCCCATGTAGCCGGCACCGACAATGGCGATCTTCAGTTTGCTCAAAGGGTTCTCCTTACAGGCATGGTGCAAGGTTGAATGCTGGCCGGGGTGCGCAGGCTGGCGGTGTGATCGTGCGATCACCGAAGGCCAGCGTCATCACGTCTTCTTCCGTCGCCCCACGAGCCAGCGTGCCGACAGAGTGGCCTTCGCGCATGACGACGATGCGGTCGGCAACGCCGAGAACCTCGGGCAACTCGCTCGACACCATGAGGATCGCCGCGCCCTCGGCCTTCAATCTTGCGATCAGGTGATGGAGTTCGGACTTCGCGCCGACGTCGACGCCGCGTGTCGGCTCGTCGAGCAGGATGATCTTCGGTTTGGTGGCAAGCCATTTGCCGATGACGACCTTCTGCTGATTGCCGCCCGAAAGCTCGATGGTCATTTTGTCGGGCTGGGCCGGCCGCACGCCGAGTGAGCCGATGAGATCGCGGGCGAGTGCCAGGATGCGGCGAGG
>NZ_RZQI01001400.1:0-941 GCF_003998335.1 Mesorhizobium sp. M7A.F.Ca.CA.002.05.1.1
GTCTCGCCCTATATGGCCGGCTTGTTCGGCATCGAATGATGAGCACCTATTTTTCCACCCTCTCGGATGCGCTGAAGACCGCCGGCATCTTCCAGCCCTGCCTGCTGCTCGATCGCGACCGGCTGGACGGCAACATTGCCCTGGTCAAGGAGAGACTGGATCCCGGCCTGGCCGTGCGGCTGGTCGACAAATCGCTCGCGTGCATGCCGCTGCTTGCGTATATCGCCAAGGCGCTTGGCAGTGAGCGCTTCATGACCTTCCACCCGCCGATCAGCGAGGCGGTGCTGAAGGCGTTCCCGGATGCCGATCTGCTCTACGGCAAGCCGATGCCGATCGGCGCGGCAAGGGCGGCGCTGGTGAAAGCCGATACCGACTGGTCGCGCGTCTGCTGGCTGATCGACAGCGAGGAAAGACTGGCGGAATATGGCGCGCTGGCAGACGAACTCGGCATCGGCCTGCGCATCGCTTTCGAGATCGATGTCGGGCTGCATCGCGGCGGGTTCGCCAATCCTGAGGCCTTGTCGAAGGCGTTGAGCGCGTTGCCGGCCCGGCTGCATTGCGAAGGCGTCATGGCCTACGAGGCGCATGCGCCGCTCATTCCTGGCCTTTTCGGCGGACCGGCAAAGGCATTGGCAAAGGCGTCGGCGCAGGCCTCGGCGTTCGTCGCCTGTCTCGGCGCCGACCAGCGCCGCATCCTGAACATCGGCGGCAGCAAGACCGCGCTGCTTCATCATGGCGGCGCGGCCAATGAGGTCTCGATGGGCTCGGCCTTTGTGCTGCCCAGCGACTTCGATACGCCAGGCCTCGACGGCTTCCAGCCGGCGGCCTTCATCGCCACGCCGATCCTGAAAATGGTCGAGCCGATGCTGCCCGGCCCGCCGGCCGTCACCCGCCTGCTGCAGGCGCTCGGCCGGTTCCCGCGCAAGGGTTGCTACCTCCTG
>NZ_RZQI01000139.1:0-9731 GCF_003998335.1 Mesorhizobium sp. M7A.F.Ca.CA.002.05.1.1
CATCAGCCCAAAGCGCTGCCATCCTGTCGAAGACCCGCCTGCAGATCGCGCCGATCGTCGGCGCTTCGGTGGAAGCCGCGACACCTCTTACGGCGGAGTTGCAGACCCGCGCCAGGCAGCGCGGTATCACGCTCGCCGGCAGCGCCGACCAGACCGTGACACATGTGCTGAAGGGCTATTTCTCGACGATGTCGGAAGGCGCCGACACCACCGTCATCTATGTCTGGGATGTCTATGACCCCGCCGGCAACCGGCTGCACCGCATCAATGGTCAGCAGAAGGCCCCGTCGGTCAATTCCGGCGCCAGCGCGGGCGGCGACAGCTGGAAGGGGGTCTCGCCGGCCACCATGCAGACGATCGCCGACCAGACCATCGACCAATTCGCGGCCTGGCTCGGCGGCAAGGCGGGCTAGAGGCATCGGACCCAAAAGTGGAGACGGTTTTGGGAAAATCCGATGCCCAACGAGAAGAAGGAGCAGCGCAAGTCCGCTGCTCCCTGTTGCAGCCCGGCGATGGCGCGGAGCTTTCTTGAGTTTAGCCGGCGGATTCCCGATCTCGGCGCTTGCAATACCGGCGCGGGCCGCTAAAAGCCCGGTTAAAGGGCGCAAGCGAGTCCGTCAGGTCTCATCATCCTCCACCAGGAACCGTGCATGAAACTCTTCGCGGGCAATTCCAACAGGGTGCTGGCCGAAGCGGTCGCCCGGTACCTCAACGTCCCGCTGGGCAAAGCCACGGTCAGGCGCTTCGCCGACCAGGAAATCTTCGTCGAAATCCAGGAAAACGTGCGCGGCGAGGATGTCTTCATCCTGCAATCGACCTCGTTCCCGACCAACGATCATTTGATGGAATTGCTCATCATGATCGATGCCTTCATGCGTTCCTCGGCCAAGCGCATCACGGCGGTCATCCCCTATTTCGGCTACGCCAGGCAGGACCGCCGCGCCTCCGGCCGCACGCCGATCTCGGCCAAGCTGGTCGCCAACATGATCACCCGCGCCGGTGTCGACCGCGTTCTGACGCTTGACCTGCATGCCGGCCAGATCCAAGGCTTCTTCGATATTCCGACCGACAATCTGTTTTCCGTGCCGGTGATGGCCCGCGACGTGAAGGCCAAATACAAGCAACTCGGCAACGTCGTGGTGGTCTCGCCCGACATTGGCGGCGTGGTCCGCGCCCGTGCGCTGGCCAAGCGCTTCGATGCGCAACTGGCCATCGTCGACAAGCGCCGCGAACGGCCCGGTGAATCGGAAGTCATGAACATCATCGGCGCGGTCGCCGGCAAGGATTGCCTGCTGATCGACGACATCGTCGATTCCGGCGGCACGCTGTGCAACGCCGCCGATGCACTGCTGGCCAACGGCGCCACCAGTGTCACCGCCTATATCACCCACGGTGTGCTGTCGGGCGGTGCGGTTGCCCGCATCAGCGGCTCGAAGCTGCAGGAACTGGTGATCACCGATTCCATCCAGCCCACCCAGGGCGTGCTCGACGCGCCCAACATCCGCGTCATCTCGATCGCCGACCTCATGGGCGAAGCCATTTCGCGCACCGCGACCGAGGAATCGGTGTCGAGCCTGTTCGACTAGAGCAATTCCAGGAAAAGTGTGAAGCGGTTTTCCCGGGAAAAGCGCGTAGCGCTTTCCCTAGAGAATTACGTCAAAACAAAGAGTTAGAGCAGCTCGCCGTTTCCGTAAAACGGTAAAATGCTCTAGAACAGCACCTGCCGTTACGGCGCAGGGCTTTCCAACCGAACCGGGCCGACCAGGCGACGAGCGACCTCGACGCTTTCTCGTGCGCCGCGCATATAGCCGCGCGGCGAGGTCCCCAGCATGCGCTTGAACATGGTGATGAAGGCCGGCACGCTGTCATAGCCGAGATCGAGCGCCACCCTGGTGATCGGCTCGCCGTCCGCCAGCCTGGGCAGCGCCGCGAACAGGCAGGCCTGCTGGCGCCATGTCGACAGCGACAAGCCAGTCTGGCGCTGGAAGGCGCGGGTGAAGGAGCGGCGGCTCATGCCGGCGGCATCCGCCCATTCATCGATCGTCGCATGCGGCGACGGTGCCGCGACGAAGCGCCGGCAGAGCGCCGACAGCCTTGGATCGGACGGGAATGGCAGGCCGAGCGGCCGTTCCGGCAAGGTCGGGATTTCGTGCAGCAAAAGGTTCATGATCAGCCCACCACGTCCTTCCAGAACGCCGCCTTGCGGCAGCTTTTCCGATTCCACGATCAGGCTGTGCATCAGGTCGGTGACGCCGACGACGCGCAAGCCTTCGGGCAGCCCGGGGATCGCCTGTGGCATGACATAGACCGAACGCATCGAGACATCGCCCAGCATCTCGACGGAATGCTCGGTGCCGGCTGGAATCCACATCGCGTGGTCGGGCGGCACCATCCAGCGTCCGTAGCGCGTCGTCACCAGCACCACGCCGACAAGCGCATGCAAGAGCTGGCTGCGGCTGTGGCGGTGCCGCGGCACACGGTAGCCATCGGGGTATTCGGTCGGCAATGCCACCGCCGGCCCGGCCACTTGTTCAAGCCACTCCCAGCGGCTCTCGTGCAACTGGCCGAGATTGGCGTTGCCAGCGTGAAAGACTTCTTTGCCGTGCGGCATCCGATATGGCCCACTTGCGAAACTATTGGACCAAACCACGAAAGAAGTCATCCCGCAAGAAGCTTATAAGGCGCCGGTCCCAAGCGCTCCACAGGAGCGTCCGACAAGGCGGCCGCAGGTGCGTTCGTCAACTGCCTGCGGGCCTGCCCGCCAAAAAGACCACGGAGCCTACCTTGACCGATACGACAGCCGCCAGCGTCGCCCCACCGGCGACCACCAGTCACGCTTCAGCCCAGGCGACGGCCTTCACCGTGATCCTGGCGGTGAGCTTCTGCCACTGCATCAACGACATCATGCAGTCGCTGCTGTCGGCCATTTACCCGCTCCTGAAAGAGAATTATGGCCTCGATTTCTGGCAGATCGGCTTGTTGACCTTCACCTTCCAGGTGACCGCGTCGCTGCTGCAGCCTGTGATCGGCATGATCACCGACAAACGGCCGATGCCCTATTCGCTGCCCTACGGCATGGCGTCATCGCTGATCGGCCTGATTGTGCTCGCCTATGCCGGGCACTATTCGCTGCTCCTGATCGGCGCCTCGCTGATCGGCATCGGCTCGGCGATCTTCCATCCGGAATCCTCGCGCATCGCCCGCTTCGCCTCCGGCGGCCGCTTCGGCCTGGCGCAGTCGCTGTTCCAGGTTGGCGGCAATTTCGGACAGTCCATGGGGCCGCTGCTGGCAGCCTTCATCGTCGTGCCGTTCGGCCAGACCAGCATTTCCTGGTTCGCCGTCGGCTCGCTGATCGGCATCATCGTTTTGTGGCAGGTCGGCGGCTGGTACAGCCGGCTGCGTGCCGCACAGGGCACCCGCAAGGCGGCGAGCTTCGTTTCGCCCTTCCCGCGCCGCAAGGTGATGAACGCATTGATCGTGCTGACCCTGCTGGTGCTGAGCAAGAATGCCTACATCGCCAGCCTCGCCAGCTACTACACCTTCTATTCCATGCATAAGTTCGGCGTTTCGGTGCAGATGAGCCAAGTCATGCTGTTCCTGTTCCTCGGAGCCTCGGCGCTGGGCATCCTGCTCGGCGGCCCGTTCGGCGACCGCTACGGGCAGAAGGCGATGATCTGGTTCTCCATCGTCGGCGTGCTGCCCTTCACGCTCGCCTTGCCCTACGCCAATCTGGAATGGACGATGGTGCTGACGGTGCTGATCGGCCTGATCCTGTCCTCTGCCTTCTCGAACATCGTCGTCTTTGCGCAGGAACTCGTGCCGGGCCGCGTCGGCATGATCGCCGGCATCTTCTTCGGCTTCGCCTTCGGCATGGGCGGCATCGCGGCGGCCGTGCTCGGTATCGTCGCCGATATGAAGGGCATCGATTTCGTCTTCCAGATCTGCTCGTATTTGCCGTTTCTTGGATTGCTCACCGTGTTCCTGCCAAACATGAAGGAAGCGCGCAAAGCGCAGGCGGCCGCCTAGATCAGGCGGGTCTGCCGCTGTCACAAAAATGCACCCGCCTGATGACGGGTGCATTTTTGTGGGCCATGGCCTTAAGCCTTGAAGAAGGCCAGCAGGTCGGCATTGATGATGTCTGCATGGGTCGTGGCCATGCCGTGCGGGAAGCCCTTGTAGACCTTGAGCTCGCCCTTCTTGAGCAGCTTGATCGTCAGCAGCGCCGAATCGGCGATCGGAACGATCTGGTCGTCGTCTCCGTGCATGACCAGGACA
Organism: Mesorhizobium sp. M7A.F.Ca.CA.002.05.1.1; assembly: GCF_003998335.1. Lineage (NCBI taxonomy): Bacteria > Pseudomonadati > Pseudomonadota > Alphaproteobacteria > Hyphomicrobiales > Phyllobacteriaceae > Mesorhizobium > Mesorhizobium sp. M7A.F.Ca.CA.002.05.1.1. Next base: position 4,276 of record NZ_RZQI01000139.1, read on the forward strand.
GGCACGTCGATTGCCTTCAGATCCTCGGTGAAGTCGGTTTCCGAGAAAGCCTTGATACAATCATAATGCGCCTTGGTGCCGCCCATCATGCCTTGGCGCCACCAATTGTCGATGACGCCCTGCGAGATGTCCGCGCCCGGACGGTTGAACCCGTAGAACGGACCTGATGGAACGTCGCGGAAGAACTGGGCGCGATTGGCTGCCTGGGCGGAGCGGAAGCCGTCGAACACTTCGATCGGCAGGCCGCCGGGATTGGCGGCAGTCTTGAGCATGATTGGCGGCACCGCGCCGATCAGCACCGCCTTGGCGACACGGCCGCCGGCGCCATAGTTGGCAACATAGCGCGCCACTTCGCCGCCGCCGGTCGAATGTCCGACATGAATGGCATTCTTGAGGTCGAGATAAGCGGCGAGTTCCGCGACATCGGCGGCATAGGTGTCCATTTCGTTGCCGATATCCGTCTGGGTCGAGCGCCCATGGCCACGCCGATCATGGGCAATGACACGGTAGCCTTGTGACAGGAAGAACAGCATCTGGGCGTCCCAATCGTCGCTGCTCAACGGCCAGCCATGATGGAAGACGACAGGCTGCCCGGTCCCCCAGTCCTTGTAGTAAATCTGCGTTCCGTCCTTGGTGGTGATCGTACCGCTGCCGGAGCTGGGCTTGGTTTGCGAGGTCATCTCAATCTCCTTGTGGTTATTTCCGCGATAAACAATATCGCGATAACCATATAGCTAACGCGGCACAAAACCCTTGTCCACAAAAATATGTATCGCGATATCATTTTTCGTGGTATCGAATTGATGCCCATATTGGCAAAAGGAATGCGCCGTGCCTCTCCCGTTGGACAATCAGCTCTGTTTCACGCTCTATGCCACCAGCATGGCGATAAACCGCACCTACAAGCCGATGCTGGACGAGATGGGCATCACCTATCCGCAGTACCTGGTGCTGAACGCACTTGGAGAGGCCGATGGGATGTCGGTCGGCACCATCGCCAACCGGTTGGCTTTGGAATCGAGCACCGTCACGCCGCTGGTGAAGCGAATGGAGCAAGCCGAGCTGGTGACCCGCCAGCGCAGCCAGACCGACGAACGCCAGGTGCAGGTCGACCTGACATCAGCCGGACGCGCGCTGCTGGTCCAATGCAACTGTCTGAACGAGACCTTGGTCGAACGCTCGGGCATGACGCTTGCCGAGCTCGATGCCTTGAACCGGCAGATCCAGGCGCTACGCAACGCGTTGACCAGCGACCGGTAGCCCCTAGGTAGCCGCTTGGCCCAGTCATGGGTTGATTGCAATCAGTACGGCTTTTGAGGGCGGCTAAGCCAAACGTCGGAAAGAGGCCACCATCATGCGGACTTAAGCACGGCAAATGACCGTTTGCGCATGGCCCGCTTTGCCTGGAAACTGGCGGCGGGAGCGGGGCGGCCGACATGGAAGCCCTGGATCTTGTCTATGCCGAATTCGCGCATCAAAGCCATCTGTTCGTCGGTTTCCACCCCTTCGACCAGGATCTTGTGGCCGCGATTTCGAACCAGGGTGATGATGTCCTGCAGCATCGCCTTGCCGCTCAGGGAGCTGCAGTCGTGCAGAAACGATCGGTCGATCTTCACCGTGTCGAAATCGATCAGGCGAAGCCACGAAAGGCCCGCAAAGCCCGTCCCGAAATCATCAAGCCATATCTTGATCCCGAGCAGCTTCAGGTCGCTGATGCAGCGCAGAATGTCCGAGTGCATCTCCATCTCCAGCCCTTCGGTGATCTCGAAGGCCAGCCTGCTGCCGGCGACGCCGGTTTCGCCCAGAATGGTCGCGACAGACGTTGCGAAGCCAGGTGTCTTAAGCTGGATCGGGGAGACGTTGACGCTGACGACACGGACGTGGTCGTCAGCCAGGAGTTCGGCGCACACCGTCCTTATCGCCCAGCGCCCGAGTTCCAGGATCGCGCCGGTTCGCTCGGCGACGGGAATGAACAGGCTCGGCGGAACCGATGTGCCGTCCAGCATTTTGAGGCGCATCAGAGCCTCCACCGCTTCAACCCGGTCCGATTTGACATCCTGGATAGGCTGATAAACCAGTGAAACGAGATTCTGGCCGATCGCGATCTTCAGCAAGGCCGCGATGTTCTCGCTCTCGTCGCTGCTTTGCGGATCGGTTGGATCGAACAGCCGGGCACAATTTCGGCCGCCGGCTTTTGCCAGATAGAGAGCGCGATCGGCCTCGTGGATGATCTTCTCCAGCTTGGCGCCGGTCTGCGTCCTGGTGAATGCGGCGCCAACGCTCACCGTTACGATCGAGACGCCGTCGCGCCGCAGTTCGTGCGTCAGCGCCAGGTTCTCGACCGTGCTGCAAATGGCTTCCGCTATATCCAGTATCTGCTCTTTTTTCTCCATGCGAGCCAGGACGATGAACTCTTCACCGCCATAGCGGCCGATGGAGCCATTATACTGCTTGATCATGTCGCTAAGGGCATTGGCGACATGGATCAGGCAGCGGTCGCCTTCCTGATGGCCGTAGCAGTCGTTGAATTTCTTGAAGAAGTCCACGTCGATGAGGATCGCCCCGAAGCTGGTACCGACCTTTTGCCAATCGCTCCAGTAGTCCCGCAGCTTCTCGTCGATCGCGCGCCGGTTCTCCAGACCCGTCAGCGGATCGGTCCGCGACAACCTCAGCAGGGCCTTGCCGCGTTCGGTCGCCTCATTGTGCTGGATCTTGGCTTCCAGGGCATTCAGAAAGACGTTGTAGCGTTCCTCATTCAGTTTCCAGTTCACATACGAGGTGAACGTGAAACAGGATATATAGAAAGCCCCGAATACCATTTTGTATGTAAGGGTTGAAGGAACGAAGTAATTTACGATGTAAAGTATACACAATATTATTGCCGAGGTTACGATAGAAAGCTTGAAATTGAACGTAAAGAAAAGATTTGCGCTCATCATGAATATGGTCCCAAAGACCATGTAGTAAGAGACGCTTTCCTTGTCCGCGCCAAGAACCGCTGGGCACAACCAACCAACATAGCCGAAGATGATGGCTCCGGCGCAGGTCACGTCGAGCCATTCCGTTCCAATCCCCCGGCGAAGCTGTGCTTCGAGGATCAAAAGCGCGCTCAAGCCGACTGCGAAGCGCGCCGTGATCGTGTAGGCAGCAACATCCGGGATCAGCAGCAGATCCGTTGCCGAAAACAAGAGATAGATCGCAACCGCAATCCAGAGCCCTGGCCTGGCTTCTCCTCTTCGCGTCGCCTGCGCTTCGGTGCGGTAAAGGGTGCGGAGCTCGTCGGCGCTCAGTTCATAGCGCGGCTCGTACGGCTCCGCATCAACCGTATCGACCAATACGGAGGACAGGTGTTCGTTCATCACAATAGACCCCGTTTGAAAGGGATTTTGTTTTCCGAACTCATTTCCAGCTTCTGCCCCCACGCGGGCCGGCTCCTTTGGACGCGACGGCGATTGCGACGCCGGGCAAACAAATGCAATCGCGCAAGACAAGTTTCCGTTAACTCGAACCCGGAATTCGGGCCGGAAGCCGTCTAAAGAGGAACATGGTTGGCGGGAAATTAATCATAACGATAAAATGCCGTCAGCCCGACATTGGCAAATGGAGCATTCTACGCAATAAGTTAACCGACTGTTAACTATGGAGTGATGGCGTGCAGACCGTTCTTGATGGCAAAAGCTTGATTACTGCCGCGATGCTCGCCGGCACGCTGCCTCGGGGAAAGCTCGAGCATCATGGCGAAGCGTTCGAAACCGCGCGCGCGGAGCTGGCGCTCATTCTCCACGCGACACAGCAGCAGATCGAACAGGACAAGAACCCCGCCGAGATCGTCGGTCGCTTGCTGTCCTTCCTCAATGGCCTGCATTCCAAGGTTCATCCCGACGTCTGGCATGCGTTGATACCGGTGGCGCAGAACCATCCGATCCTGAAGTATTTTCTCGAGGATCCGCTGACGCACTGGTCCTTCACCAAGCCCAGGGGCTATTCCGGCGACGCGCAGTTGCTTGATTACATCTATTGCGATCCGCACGTGGCAGAGAGCGTGGCCAACGCCTCGGAGATCGGCAAGGCGCTCTATAGCCATACCCAGAACGTACCCTCATGCGTCGCGGCACGGGAACGACGCGACCTCCTGACCCGATATGTCGACGAGATTGCGGTCAAGAATGGACCGCAAACCGAGATCCTGGCGATCGCGGCCGGCCATTTGCGGGAGGCCAATCGCTCGGTCGCCTTGACGGAGGGCCGTCTCAAGCGCTGGGTTGCGCTCGATCAGGATCCCCAGAGCGTTGGGCTGATCGCGCGCGACTTCCAGGGCACCGCGGTCGAAGCCATCGACGGCTCGGTGCGAACCGTGCTCACGCGGGGTCACAAGCTCGGCAAGTTCGATTTCATCTATGCCTCCGGCCTTTACGACTACCTCGCCCACAACGTCGCGGTGAAACTCACGAAGACCTGCCTGCAGATGCTGAAGCCGAACGGGACGTTCCTGTTTGCGAACTACGCCGAGGGCACGCCTGACGCCGGCTACCGGGAGACATTCATGGACTGGGTGTTGCTGCTGCGATCGGAGGTCGATATGTGGAACATCGTCAATGCCAGCGTCGACCGCAACACCGTCGAGGCGCGGGTGTTCTTCGGCGAGAACCGCAACGTGCTTTATGCCGTCATCGAAAAGCGCGGATAGCGACCGCCTGGACTGCACCAGCCTGGGCGTGCCTTTGGCTTGCACCTCCGGCCGCCTTCCGCTATAGAGCCGCCACCCGCGTAGACACCCTTGGAGGCAACGCGGCGGAAGGCCGCCTTCCCGCATGATCCCGAAAAGTGGATTCCGGTTTTCGGACCAGATCATGCATGGGTATGTCGGCTTTCGACGTTTACGGTCCAGGCACTCTGCCAACCGTGAGCGCTCCAGTAAACCGAAAGGAAATGCCATGAGCCACGACACTTACGAGCTCAAGGCCGAAGCACGCGAACAGGTCGGTAAGGGGTCCGCCCGTGCAGTTCGCCGCAACGGTAAAGTGCCTGCAGTAATCTATGGTGACAAGCAGCCTCCCCTGGCTATCGCGCTCACCTACAAGGATATCTACTACAAGATCCATGGCGGTGGGTTTCTGACCACGATCGCCACGATCGATGTCGACGGCAAGAAGATCCAGGTCCTGCCGAAGGACTTCCAGCTCGACCCGGTCAAGGATTTCCCTGTCCATGTCGACTTCCTGCGCATCGGCAAGGACACCGAAGTCAATGTCGACGTGCCTGTCCACTTCATCAACGAGGACAAGTCGCCCGGCATCAAGCGCGGCGGCGTGCTCAACATCGTGCGTCACGAAGTCGAGTTCCACTGCCCGGCCAATGCGATCCCGGAGTTCATCACCGTCGATCTCACCGGCGCCAACATCGGCGACTCGATCCACATCTCGGCGGTCAAGCTGCCGGCTGGCGTCAAGCCTGTG
>NZ_RZQI01000013.1:0-21087 GCF_003998335.1 Mesorhizobium sp. M7A.F.Ca.CA.002.05.1.1
GAGTTGCATCGCGCGCAGACGCTGGTCGCCACCGAGCCGCCGAACATTTCCGGCGGCGGCATCGCGCTGTCGATCGACCTCAACGGCGATCAGAACGGGCTGGTCGGCTATCGCGGCAAGCATCACACCGGCCTCGTCGATGTCGACAAGCGCGCGGCGCAGGAAGTCGTCGACTTCTGGGAGCCGATCCACAAGAGCGGCGCCGGCGAACTGGTGCTCGACCCCGACGAGTTCTACATCCTCGTCAGCCAGGAGGCGGTGCACGTACCGCCGCTCTACGCCGCCGAGATGACGCCCTTCGATCCGCTGGTCGGAGAGTTCCGCGTCCACTATGCCGGCTTCTTCGATCCGGGCTTTGGCCATTCCGCGTCCGGCGGCACCGGCAGCCGGGCGGTGCTGGAAGTGCGCAGCCACGAAGTGCCGTTCATTCTCGACCATGGCCAGATCGTCGGCCGGCTGGTCTACGAACACATGCTGAAGCGGCCGCAGGCCCTCTACGGCACCGATCTCGGCTCCAACTACCAGGCGCAGGGCCTGAAGCTGTCCAAGCATTTCCGCGCCGCGCGCTGACCTCATTGCCCCAAGGCAAAATACTTGCCTGTACCGGCGCGCCATGCTTGGCTGCCTTGCCGCCCGTCAAGATGCCGGCGTTCAAGGGGAACCAAGAAAATGCAGATTTCAAAATGGATCGTATCGGCAGCGGGCGCTGCCATGCTGGTGATGGCTGCCGGCTCTTTGTCGGCGCAGGCAGCTGAAAAAATCAAGATCGGCACGGAGGGCGCCTATCCGCCGTTCAACACCATTACCGCTGACGGCAAGGTCGAAGGCTTCGACATCGACATCGCCAATGCACTATGCGCGCAGATGAAGGTCGAGTGCGAGATCGTCACGCAGGACTGGGACGGCATCATTCCCGCCTTGCAGGCGAAGAAATTCGACGCCATCATCGCCTCGATGAGCATCACCGAGGAGCGCAAGAAGCAGGTCGCCTTCACCAACAAATATTATACGACACCGCTGGCTCTGGTGGCGCCGAAGGACAGCGATCTCACCTCGACCGAACCACCGGCACTGGCCGGCAAGACGGTCGGCGCCCAGGCTTCGACCACGCAGGCCGACTATGCCCAGAATGAGTATGGCAAGGCAGGCGCGGAGGCAAAGCTCTATCCGACCCAGGAAGAGGCGATCACCGACCTGACCAACGGTCGTCTTGACGCCGTGATCTCGGACAAGTTCGTGCTGATGGACTGGCTGAAGAAGGCAAGCGACGGCTGCTGCAAGCTGGTCGGCGACGTCAAGGGCACCGAAACGCAAGCCGGCATTGCCGTGCGCCTGGAAGACACGGCCCTGCGCGACAAGCTCAACGCGGCCATCGATGCGATCGTTGCCGACGGCACCTACAAGAAGATCCAGGCCAAGTATTTCGACTTCGATATTTATTGAGGCTGGGCGCTTCTTCCCTTCTCCCCTTGTGGGAGAAGGTGTCGCCGAAGGCGGCGGATGAGGGGTGTTCCAGGGAACGCAAACGTCTTATTTCGCTGGAACACCCCTCATCCGTCTCGGCGCTAACGCGCCGATCCACCTTCTCCCACAAGGGGAGAAGGAAAAAGGCGCTACCTCAAAGCGCCTTCACAGCCACCTTCACCGGCTTTTCGATCTCCAGCGGATTGCGCAGCGGCAGGCCGAAGTCCCCGGCCTCGATCTCGAACACATCGCCGGCCTCGGTCCTGATGCCGTCGGCGAAAGAGAGCGTGGCCGTGCCGAACATATGCACATGCACGTCGCCCGGCTGGCGGAAGGCCGCGTATTTGAAATGGTGATGTTCGAGATTGGCGATGGTGTGCGACATGTTCGCTTCGCCGGACAGGAACGGCTTTTCCCACAGCACCTCGCTGTCACGCACGATGCGCGAGGTGCCGCGGATATCGGGCGGCAGGTCGCCGATCAGGATTTCCGGACCGAACGAGGCGTTGCGCAGCTTGGAATGGGCGAGGAACAGATAGTTCACGCGCTCGGTGACGTGGTCGGAAAACTCGTTCGACAGCGTGAAGCCGACGCGGAAAGGTGCGCCGTCGTCGCCGATGACATAGATGCCGGCCACCTCGGGCTCTTCGCCGGCGTCCTTGGCAAAGGCCGGTGACAGAAGTGCGGCACCTGGCGCCACCGCCATCGTGCCGTTGCCTTTGTAGAACCATTCCGGCTGCACGCCGATCTGGCCATTCGCCGGCTTGCCGCCCTCCAGCCCCATGCGAAACATCTTCATGGAATCGGTGAGCTGCTCCTCGCCGTCGGCGCTCAGCTTCTTGTGCATGGAATCGCGCGTCGCGGCGGAGCCGAGATGCGTCAGCCCGGTGCCGGTCAGGTGCAGATGCGCCGGATCAGGGTGATTGATCGGCGACAGCAGCCGCCCCTTCTTGTAAGCGGCCTCGAGATCGACCGTCTCGCCAAGCCCCTTGCGTTCGATCAGCGCGACGAGGCCGACGCCGGTGCGGGCGGCCTCCATCGCCAGCGAATAGACGCTGCGGGCGCCATTGATGATCCGGGTCTTGCCGCCATTGCGGGCGACGACGCGGATGGTCTCGGCGTCGTCGAGGATCTGGGAGATCAGCATGATGAATCCTCTCTCATTTGCCTTGGCAGGACTGCCAAAACGGCAGACCTTACTCAGCGCGGCCGGGACCTCGTCCATGCCACGGTTTAAATTCTCAGTTCGGATTGCGCTCGCGGGCCTGGTCCCTCAGGGACTTCTGTTACCGGCGGGTTGCCGGCAGCGCCGCGATCGTATGCCTCCTGCTTGCCTCGCCTAGAGCAGTTCACCGTTTCACGGAAACGGCGAACCGCTCTAACTCATTGTCTTGGCGCAATTCCAGGCGGAAAACCGTTTCACATTTTCCTGGAATTGCTCTTAAGCCCGTTCAAGCCTTGTTCTTGTTGTAGACGTCGAAGATCACGGCACCGAGCAGCACCAGGCCTTTGACCACCTGCTGCCAGTCGACATTGACGCCCATAATCGACATGCCGTTGTTCATCACGCCCATGATGAAGCCGCCGACCACCGCGCCGATGACCTGACCGACGCCGCCCATCGCCGAGGCGCCGCCGATGAAGACGGCGGCGATGACGTCGAGCTCGCTGCCGAGGCCCGCGGCCGGCACCGCCTGTCCCAGTCGCGCCGCGATGATCAGGCCGCCGAGCGCCGACAGCACGCCCATATTGATGAACACCATCAGCGTCAGCCGCTCGGTGTTGATGCCTGAAAGCTGCGCGGCCTTGGAATTGCCGCCCATGGCATAGATACGGCGGCCGATGGTCATGCGCTTGGTGACGAAGACGAACAGCGAGATCAGCACGCCCATGACGAGCAGCACCACCGGCAGGCCCCTGTAGCTGGCGAACTGGTAGACCAGGAACAGCGCCAGCGCGCTGCCGACCAGCGTCTTGACGACGAACAGGGCAAAGGGCTCGGCCTCATAGCCATGGCGTTCGCGCTTGCGGCGCGTCCTCACCCCGAAATAGGCGTAGGCCAGAACAGCGATCAGGCCCAGCACGATCGTCGTCATGTGCAGCGTCAGGCCGCTGCCCATGATGGTCTTGCCGGCCGCGTTCACTGTTGGCGGGATCAGCGTCAGCGGGCCGATGACATCCGGGATGAAGCCGGAGCTGAGCGCCTTGAAGCCATCGGGTAGCGGCCCCACCGAGGATCCGCCGCCCAGCAGGGCCTGGCAGATGCCGCGGAAGATCAGCATGCCGGCCAGCGTGACGATGAAGCTCGGTATTCGGTGATAGGCGATCCAATAGCCTTGCGCCGCACCGATCGCGCCGCCCACGATCAGGCAGATGATCGAAACCACCAGCGGGTTGCTGAACGGACCAAGCGGCCAGATGACCATCATCATCGCCGCCAAGGCGCCGATGAAGCCAGCGACCGAGCCAACGCTTAGATCGATATGGCCGGAGACGATCACCAGCAGCATGCCCAGCGCCATCACGATGATGAACGAGTTCTGCTGCACCAGGTTGCTCAGGTTCACCGGCTTGAACAGCGTTCCGTTCGTGGTGAACTGGAAGAACACCATGATGGCGATCAGCGCCAGGATCAGGCCGTATTCGCGCAGGTTCGTCGTCAGCGCCGAGACGGCAATGCGTGGGCGCTGCTCTTCGGCGACGTTGCCCTGCGGGGCGGGGGCGCTTTCGGTGCTCATGCTGCTTTTCCTTCTCCACGAACGATGGCGCGCATTATTTTTTCCTGGCTTGCTTCCGCGGCGGGCATTTCGCCCACGATGCGCCCTTCGTTCATGACGTAGATGCGGTCGGTGATGCCAAGCAATTCCGGCATTTCCGACGAGATGACGACGATCGCCTTACCCTCAGCCGCGAGACGGGCGATGATCGTATAGATTTCGTACTTGGCGCCGACATCGATGCCGCGCGTCGGCTCGTCGAGGATCAGCACGTCCGGGTCGGCGAACAGCCATTTCGACAACACCACTTTCTGCTGGTTGCCGCCGGAGAGATTGCCGGTCATCTGATAGACGCTGGAAGCGCGGATATTGGTCTTCTTGCGATAGTCGTTGGCAACGGCGAGCTCGCGCATGTCGTCGATCACGCTGTGGCGCGAGACGCCGCCAAGATTGGCCAGCGTGATGTTGTGCTTGATATGGTCGATGAGGTTGAGACCGTAGGTCTTGCGGTCCTCTGTGACGTAGGCGATGCCGTGTTGGACCGCCTTGCTCACCGAGGAAACGTCGACCGGCTTGCCCTTGAGCAGCACCTCGCCGGAGATGCGGCGGCCGTAGGAGCGGCCGAACAGGCTCATGGCGAATTCGGTGCGGCCAGCGCCCATCAGCCCGGCAATGCCCACCACTTCGCCCTTGCGCACGTTGATGTCGATGCCCTTGATCACCTGCCGCTCGGCATGGATCGGGTGATAGACCGACCAGTTCTTCACTTCGAACACGACCTCGCCGATGTCAGGCTCGCGCGGCGGATAGCGGTCGTCGAGTGAGCGGCCGACCATCGAAGTGATGATGCGGTCTTCAGAGATGTCCTTCTTGGCCAGCGTCTCGATGGTGCGCCCGTCACGGATCACCGTCACCTTGTCTGCGACCCGGTTCACCTCGTTGAGCTTGTGCGAGATCAGGATCGAGGTCATGCCCTGCCGCTTGAATTCGAGCAGAAGGTCGAGCAGCGCCTGGCTGTCCTTTTCGCTGAGCGACGCCGTCGGCTCGTCGAGGATCAGGAGCTTGACTTCCTTGCTCAACGCCTTGGCGATCTCGACCAGCTGCTGCTTGCCGACGCCGATATTGGTGATCAGCGTCTTGGGGTCCTCCTTGAGGCCCACCTTCTTCAACAGGGCGCTGGTGCGCGCCTCGTTGGAATTCCAGTCGATGATGCCGTATCTGGCGTGCTCGTTGCCGAGGAAGATGTTTTCGGCGATCGACAGCATCGGCACCAGCGCAAGTTCCTGGTGGATGATGACGATGCCCTTGCGCTCGCTGTCATGGATGCCTTTGAACTGGCATTCCCCGCCGTTAAAGATGATCTGGCCGTCATAGGTTCCTGAGGGATAGACGCCCGACAGCACCTTCATCAGCGTCGACTTGCCGGCGCCGTTCTCGCCGACCACGGCATGAATCTCGCCTTCCTCGACGCTGAGGTTGACGTTCGACAGCGCCTTCACGCCGGGGAACGTCTTGGTGATGTCGCGCATCTCCAAAATCGTCGAGGCCATGGGACAACCGCTCCTTGAGAGGTCGGCAAACATTGCCGGCGAGGTCGGCGACAATACCGGGCTCGCTGGTGAACGAAAAGGGGCCCTGCGTTGCGCAGGACCCCTGACTTTGGAACCGGGGTTACTTCAGTTCGTCGGCCTTGATGTAGCCGGAGTCGACGACCAGTGCCTGGTAGTTCGACTTGTCGACCTCATGCGGCGTCAACAGGATCGAGGGAACGACCTTGACGTCGTTGTTGTAGGTCTTTTCATCGAGGCCGTCCGGCTTGCCGCCCGAGAGCACCTTGTCGACGAGTTCGACGGTGGCCTTGGCCAGTTCGCGGGTGTCCTTGAACACGGTCGAGTACTGCTCGCCCGTGATGATAAGCTTGACCGAAGCGGTCTCGGCGTCCTGGCCGGTCACGATCGGCCAGGGCTGTGCGTCCGTGCCGTAGCCGACGGCGCGCAGCGAGGCGGTGATGCCGCGCGACAGGCCGTCATAGGGCGAAAGAACGCCATCGACGCGGCTGCCGTCCGAATAGTTGGCCGACAGCAGATTGTCCATGCGCGCCTGGGCAGTGGCGGCGAGCCAACGCAGCGTGCCGACCTTGTCCATGCCGGTCTGGCCGGACTTGATCTTGATCGAGCCGTCGTCGATCAGCGGCTGCAGGACGGAGATCGCGCCGTCGTAGAAGAAAAAGGCGTTGTTGTCGTCGGGCGAGCCGCCGAACAGTTCGACGTTCCACGGCTTGGTGTTCGGGAAGCGCTCCTTGAGGCCCTTGACCAGCGAATTCGCCTGGATCACGCCGACGCCGAAATTGTCGAAGGTGGTGTAGTAGTCGACATTGGCGGTCTTCTTGATCAGGCGGTCATAGGCGACGACGACGACGCCCGCGTCAGCGGCCTTCTGCAGAGCATCCGACAGGGTGGTGCCGTCGATCGAAGCAATGATCAGCGCCTTCGGGCCTTTGGTGATTTCGTTTTCCAGCTGGCTGAGCTGGTTGGGGATGTCGTCCTGCGCGTATTGCAGGTCGACGGTGTAGCCGAGAGCCTCGAGCTGGGACTTGACGGCGTCGCCATCATTGATCCAGCGCTGCGAGGTCTTGGTCGGCATCAGCACGCCGACAAGACCCTTGTCGGCTGCGTGCGCCGAGTAGGTCATGGCAGCGATGCCAAGGGCCGCGACGGCGGCCAGTGTCTTGATGATTTTCACTTTAACTCTCCCTGTTTGATGGACGCGGCACCCCGGGGGTCGCGGGCCGCGCAATCGTGCAGAAGCGCCAAGGGCACTGCTGCCGTCATATCGATCTCCGGTATCCTCCCATGGCCCCGAGACGCTGATTCAATCGATACGATTTTTCTCGTCAGCGACCGTCACGTCTTGGAACGCGCGGAGGGTGTGGGTCTTTGCCATAACTGTCAAATGCGATCTTTGATGGTTGCTATATCATGGTTGGTATATGTATTGGGACGTGACGGGCTGACTCCAAGGTCGGCCTTACACGAGCAGAAGGCAGGGAAAAGCGATGGCGCGGCCCGGGAATCCGACAACAGCTTCAAATGGTTACAGAGAAGCACGGGGCGATGGCGAAACCCTGCTGCGCAGCGGTCTCAGTCTGCGTCACATGCGCATGATCGTCGCGCTAGACGACCACAGCCGGGTCAGCGCGGCAGCCCAGGTTCTGAACATTTCGCAGCCGGCGGCCTCGCGCATGATCGCAGAGATGGAGGCGGTGCTGGAGGTCAAGCTGTGCGAGAGGCTGCCGCGCGGTATCACCTTGACGCCATACGGCAAGGCTTTGGCCAGGCGGGCGCGCTCGATCCTGCTGGAGATGCGCGAGGTGGACCGCGAGATTTCCGAACTCAAGGCGGGCAAGGGTGGTTCGGTTTTCCTGGGTGCCGTGACCGCGCCGGCAATCGAGCTGGCGGTGCCGGCGATTCGTGAAATCCGCCGCATCTATCCGCGCATCGAGATCACCATGCAGGTCGAGACCTCCAATGTGCTGGCACGCGAGCTGATCGCCACGCGCCATGACTTCATCATCGCGCGCATCCCGGACGACCTCAATCCGCGGCTGTTCGAGTCGCGCGTCATCGGCGTCGAGAAGGCCTGCCTGATCGTGCGCCGGGGCCATCCGCTCACCAAGGGCGAGGCGGTGCGGCTGGAAGAGACCGCCGCCTATGACTGGGTCTTCCAGTCTGGCGGCTCGCCCTTGCGCCAGGCGATGGAGAGCAACTTCCTCAACCGCAACATCGCTTTGCCGGACCGTATCCTGAACACCAGTTCGCTGCTCCTGACCCTGGTCATGGTCGCGCAATCCGATGCCATCGCACCGGTCTCTGTCCAGGTGGCGAAATTCATCCAGAACCCTGACGGGCTGGCCGGCGCCATCGACGTCGTCCAGACCGAATTCGACATCGAGGTCAGGCCCTACAGCCTGATCACGGTCAGGAATCGCGCACTGTCGCCGGCCGCCAAGATGCTGCACGACTTCATTCTGAGGGAAGTGGGATGATGGCTCGCTCGGGTAAGGTTGTCCGGCGAAAGCACCGCCAGGCCGAGGCCGGCGAAAGCGAGCTGGGAACATTATTTCCCGCCGATGCGTTCATGATCTTGCAAGGGGCGATTTCTTCTGGAGGCTGAACATGCGCAGCTTCGAAATCATCGATCTGCTTTGCGTGATCGAGGCCTGCAAGCACGATCGATCGGTCGGGAATTTCGTTTCCATGGCTGAAGGCGTTGAAGAATTGCGGGTGTTGACCGGCGATTTCGTTTCATCGGATGACGTGGCGGCAAACGCCCTCGCAACGGTGGCGCTTGCGCGAGGCTGCTCGGTTGTGTTCGACGAACAGGCAGGCGCTGAAATGGTTCTGACGCCTTAGACTGGAGCGGGTAGAGGGAATCGAACCCTCGCGTTCAGCTTGGGAAGCTGACAAGCTACCATTACATCATACCCGCGTGCGCCCTCGTTACCATGAGGGTTAGCCTTCGGGCAATCGCAAAGCGGTCTGTTCTCACGACGGTCGTGCTGCGGATCACGGCGCGCCCACGGCCGTGAATTGCCGTTTTGCCTCCGCGACCTCATTGCTGGTGGCGAAGCTTGGCCAGTATTTCGAGATGGCCAGCGTCGCGCCGGCGGAAGAGAAGTGGCCATAGTCGAAGTAGAGAAATTCATTGGTCGTGGCATCGGCGTATGAACAACCGGCCGAGTCGCACAGATACGTCAGCGGATCTATGAAATCGGCCCCTTTGGTGAACGGCAGAACCCGTGCGTTGATGTCCGGATCCATAGCCATCGGCCAGGATGTGGTTCCGGCATGCTCCCGTCTCACCAAGAAAGCGATCTTCTGGACGTCGGCGATGAATTCCGGAGACTGGCCGACGGTATAGACCTTGACCCCCATCCCGCGAAGCCGATCGATCGTCTTCTGCAGGCCGTCGAAGCCCCTGGCCTGGTAGTCGGTCCATCGGCCGCTCAGGATCACCGCCTGGATGTTGGCGTCGCGAATGATCGACAAGGCCCGTTCGTTGAAGCGGGTGCAGGCGGGCCGAGCATAGGAAAAATAGGTCAGGTCGGGCGGACAGCCGGCATAGGTGTATTGGATGACATTGGCCTGGATTTTCTGGGCGTTGGGCTCAAGTCCCGGAACATAGTGGGCAGCGAAAGAATCGCCCCACAGCAGCACATTGGTGGCAAAGCCCGTTGTCCGGGTGCAGTCGGCAAGGTTCCAGTCTTCGATGCGGGTCCCGTTTTCGTTGAAACAGATGCCGTTGCGCCAGTCGCCGACCCGGATACGTTCTGTCGAGAAATCCGGAAACCGTTGCGGGAAACCGTTGCCCAGTGCGCCGGCCAAACCACCGGCGCACAGCAGCACGATTGCCGTCGCCGAAAAGGCGAAGATGGGCAGTGGGGCGGTATAGGCTCGTTTGTGGCGGAAGGGTTGCTCGACGTATTTCCAGGAGAATGCCGCCAAGGCGAAACTGGCAACCGTCATCGCGATAATCGTTGGCACACCGACAGTCTTCAGGGAGAGATAATGGACGAAGGAGTTGATTGGCCAGTGGACGAGGTAAAGCGAATAGGAAATGAGGCCGACCCAGACCAGCGGCGCCAACCGAAGCACGCGAGTGGCGACAGGTGCCGGCCTGTCGGCGCTATCCTGGCCAGCATAGATCAGCAGAGCTGTTCCGATGCAGGGGAATAGGGCATTGTAGCCGGGAAACGGATCGCTGTCCGAAATCATCACAAAGCCAAATGCAATGAGGGCAAAGCCGGCGAGGCCGATCAGGTCCGCCGCCAGCCGACTGGCTAGGACCGGAGGCTTCCGCAACATCAGCATGGCGCCCAGCGCCAGCTCCCATATGCGCGTCGGCAAGAGATAGAACCCTGCCGTCGGTGCCAGCGAGGTTGCTATGACTGCCAGGGCAAAGCTGCCGATGGCCATCGGCAGAAGTACCGTCAGCCAGCGCTTCGAGACGTATCGGTAGATCAGATAAAGGAGGATCGGCGCGAAGATATAATACTGCTCTTCCACCGAAAGCGACCATGTGTGCAGGAGCGGCCGCAGTTCGGCGTCGATGGAGAAATAGTTCGTCGTTTTCCAGAAATAGATGTTCGACCAGAAGGTCGAGGCGGCGATCACGCTGAGGCTGAATTCGTGGAGATCCGAAGGCAGAAGGATGAACCAGGCGGCAATGCTCGCGAGCAGGATGACGAAGGTCAGCGCCGGCAGGATGCGCCGTGCGCGGCGCCAGTAGAAGCGGCCGATCGAGAATTGGCCCCGCTCAAGATCATCGAGCAGGCTGCCGCTGATCAGATAGCCCGATATGACGAAGAAGATGTCGACACCGGTGAAGCCGCCGGGAATGGCGGACACGCCGAAATGGAAGAGCACGACAGGCAGCACCGCAACGGCCCGCAGACCGTCGATGTCGCGCCGGTAGTTCATCCGGCCGGCCCGCGCGCGACCACCAGGATCCGTGCGGCCGCACCCGACACGCTCATGCGGCGATGTCGTCGATCGTGCTGAAAATCCCGGCTCGTCGATCTCACAGGCTTACCCTCAGGCAGCAATTTTGCTGCGCTGCAACATGGGTGTCAAGGCATATATTGCTGTCGCGAAATTCGCCAGGAACGCACCGGGATCAGGCGCCGGGCAGATAGATTACCGCGTAGTCGTCCGAATAGGCCCGTTTCCAGCCCAACTGGTCGAAGAAGGGAATGCGGCTGTCGTCGGCCGATAGCAGCGCCCAATCTATTGCGTATTTCTTCAGGCGGGCTTCGAGGAGCGGCTTGCCGTCGCCGCGTCCGGTGTCGTTATCGCTCTTTGTGAAACCGCCGAGGAACAGCTGGTCCGTCCGTCCGTCGATATAGGTCTTGAACCCGTGGAAAATCAGCGTGCCGCCGAAATTGTAGGAATTCAGCACGTTGCCGGATAGATGATGGCTTTGCGCGAATGCCAGCGCCCCGCTGGCCGATGTCTTCGGACTTGGCGCTACCTGATAGACGCTGCCGAGCACAGCGACCCCGCCAATCAGCAGAACGGCTGCCGTGCCGCAAATGGCGTAGAACCGTCTGGCTAAGAATCTCTCCAGCCCGTCGCGCTTTTCGGCCAGCCACGCGGTGGCTGAAAGCGAGGGATATTGCTGTGCGACCTCGGCCGCCATCACCAGCGGAATCAGCAGGAAGAACAGGTACATGAAGCGCACATGGGCGAGATAGACATGCAAGGTGAAGACGACGAACAACGCCTTGGCCCAGCCAATTCGCAATCGGGACACTAATAGCCCGAAAAGCGCCAGCAGCATCACCGCTTCCTGGACGGGACTGTCCGGCGGATTGAACGGTTTCCATTCCATGATCAGCGACACTGCCTCGTTGCCGTAAGCCACGGCGAGCGTCGCCAGGATGGCCTGGACGCCGTACGGGTGGATCAGGCTGACCAGCGGGCAAAGCAGGCCGAACGCGATCCACTTCGCCAGCAGGGCCGGTTTTGACAGGCCCGTGCGCGCCAGCAGATCGAGACCGGCGAAAGCCGCGATGACGAAGCTCAAGGTGAAGGTGGCGTGCAGGTTCGCCCATAATACGACCAGCACAAGCAGCCACCAGGGCGGCGCCCGTTCTTCCCTCGCCGCACCGAACAGCACCGCCGTCCAGATGACGATGATCGGGAAGGTGAAGACATGCGGACGCGCCGTGAAGATCGGGTTGATCAGGAACACCGCCGCGAAGGCCAGTGTAATCGCCAGGATCGGTTTCAGCCATGCGCTGAGAAACCACCCCATGAGGAAAACCGTCAGGGAGATCGAGGCGATGATCGCGGTGACGACCACGTTCCAGCCGCCCGCCCGGTAGGCAAGAGCCAGCAGGACCTGCCCCAGCCATTCCTTGGCAATCCAGGGCTGGCCGGCAAACGTGTAGGAGTAAGGATCGACCGTCGGAAATGTCCGGTTTGTCAGGAAATCGAGACCGACTTTCACTTGCCACCAGCTGTCGGGATCCTGCAGGGTGGCGCCTGCCTGGGCAGCCAACGCACCCGCCATCGCCAAGGCCGCGAGCAGGCAGAAGATCAGCCTGTTCCGCTCGTTGTATGTCGCGGCCGCCACACTGGCCTGAGCGTCGTTCATGATGCGCCGCCTCTGATCGGTTCCGGTGACAGTTGGGTTCAAGGTGTTGGACTGGCGGGCTGCCGCCGAGGCTTGTCGGCCACCCGAACTGTGCGGTCGGTGCTGTCGTCCCCACGTCCCACAAACACGAAGCGGGCCGAGCCAAGATAGAAAACCACCGAATAGACGCAGATTCCCGCGAGGTGGACCAGCGGGTTTTCGACGATGCCTGCCGAACGGGCGGCGATCACGACGGCCAGATTGATGCTGTAGGCGACCAGAAAGACACCCCCGTAGCGCAGCGCGGTTCCGGGCTGGAAGCCGTCGACTCTGCTGAAGGTCCATTGGCGGTTGAGGAAGAAGCCGAGGACAAGGCCGGCGGCATAACCCGTGGCGTTGGCAAGGATGTCGCCCAGACCAAGCGCAAGCCCGGCCAGGATGACCGCGTATCCCAGCGCCGTGTTCAACAGACCGACGGCGCCAAATCGCAGCATCCTCGGGAAGTCAAACGGCAGGCTTGACCACATGCGCAAAATATTGGGCTCCGACAGGTACCTTGGTGAGGAAGCGCTCGAACGGCCTCAGTCTCGCAAGCATCCGAGGAAAGAAAATCCGGTAGACGATCCTCGTATTGGCAAGGCCCGCCTCGGCCATGCGCCCGCGCATCTCGCGCGAATTTATCAAAACCGCGTTTTCGTCGAAGGCACAGTTTCTCACCGCGTGCGTGGTCAGCGGGTTCCAGGGATTGTGTTCGAAGACGAAGAAGCTGCCGCCATCGGCCAGCACCCTGCCGATCTCGGCGAACAGCCCGATCTGCAGGTTCTCGGGAATATGGTGGAAGACGCAGGCCGCGAAGGCCAGGTCGAAGCTGCCGTCGGCAAAGGGAATTGTCTTGCCGTCGAAATGCGTGAAGGCGGCCTGGCCGGGAAAGCGCTTGCTGGCGATGTCGAGCGATTCCCGCGAAGGATCGAGCAAGGTGATCTCCGCGTCGGGAAACGCGTTGCGCATATGGCCTAGCGAATTGCCGACGCCGGCGCCGAAATCCAGTATTCGTCGCGGTTTGACACCGGCCCGCCGCAGCGTCGCGGCGACGTCGTCGATCTTGTACCTGGCGAAGAAATCCGGGTTTTCGCCGCTCAGCCTTATGCTTGCGGCATGCTGCTCCTGATATTCCCGCGCAAACCGGTCGAACTCCGCCTCAAGCACGTGCGGCCCTCTTTGCCATCTCCTGCAGGCGATGGACCGGCAATTCGCCGCCCTCCACTGCCTGGCTGCGCGAAACGATCTCGTTGACGAAGTAGAGCGGCCGCCGCTTTGTCTCCATGTACATGCGCCCGAGATACTCGCCGAAGATCCCGAGCACCATAAGCTGGACGCTGCCGAGGATCAGCACGATCGCGGCAAGGCTGGTCCAGCCGGGCAACACGTTCCCGACCGACCATTCGAGCAGCGTGTAGCCGAGCACGACCAGGCCCAGAAGCCCGAACATCATTCCGAGCAGCGAGGCGAACCGCAAAGGGACGATGGAGAAGCTGGTCATCGCGTCGACCGCCAGAAGAAGCATTTTCTTCAGCGGATAATGGGTGGTTCCGGCAAAGCGGCGGTGCCGCTCATAGGGAAAGGCCACCTGTTTCAGCCCGATCCAGCTCACCATGCCGCGAATGAACCTGTAACGCTCTGGCATCGCGTTCAGATGGTCGAGCGCGCGACGGTTCATCAGCCGGAAATCTCCGGTATTGGGGGCTATGTCGACGTCGACCATCCGGCGCAGCAAGCGATAGAACATGGACGCGGAGGCGAGCTTGAACCAGCTTTCGCCATCGCGCGTCAGCCTCTGGCCGTAGACCACATCGAAGCCTTCGTTCATCTTCGTCATCATCGCGCCGAGCAGTTCAGGCGGATCCTGCAGGTCGGCATCGAGAATGAGAATGCGCTGGCCGCGACAGAATTCGAGCCCGGCGCTCAACGCGATCTGATGGCCGTAATTGCGGGCAAGGTCGATGGCGACGACATGGTCGTCCTTTTCAGCCAGCTGGAGAATGGCTTCGCGCGTGCCGTCGGTCGCGCCATCGATGACAAGGACGATCTCGTAGGAAGGGCCTTGTTCAAGGCATGCGGCCGTTACCCGCCGATGCAGTTCGGCCACGCCATCCAGCTCGTTGTAGCATGGGATGACCACCGACAGCATGACGCCGCGTCGCGCGGTGTTTCTCTCCGTCTCCACCAAAGCCTTGCTCCCGCTATCCGATTGGGAATAGCGGCAATTGGTTAGAAAACAGATAAGCCAGCGGGATCGCTGCGGCAGTAGCCGGCAGTCTGCCATGCGCCTGGGCTCGGCTTGCGGCCACACTATGCTCGGTGTCTCGCTATCCCGCAGAACTCCCGGCTTGAAGCGGACAAGCCAAGTGCGTATGTCTGGCTGACGCCCTCTAGCCAGGGTACCTCAATCTGGAGACGGGCCTTGTCCGCATTGACGCGCTTTCTTGGCGACTCGCCGCTCAAGGTGATCCTGAAACTGCTGGTGGTGTCTTTCCTCGTCGGCCTGGTCATGAACGCCTTCGGCTGGTCGCCGATGGATGTGCTCTACGGCATCCGCAAATTCTTCATGGACCTGTGGAATCTTGGCTTCCACGCCATCGACCGTTTCCTCGGCTATATCCTGCTGGGCGCGGCTATCGTCGTGCCGGCGTTCATCCTGTTGAGGCTCGCCAACTACCGGAAGTAGAGCATGATCCCGAACCGCAGGTCCGCGTCAGCGAACCCTGGCACCCGGTTTTTGGACAAGATCGTACTATCGGGCGTGGCCCGCGGCCACCTCGAACAGGATGGCGTGGCGCGCGGCAAGCGTGGGCACGTCAGTTGAATAGCCACCCCCGATGACGCCGCAGACCGGAACGCCCCGCGTGCGAAAGTGGCTGATCACCATGTCGTCGCGGGCGCGCAGGCCGTCATCCGATAGCGACAGCCTGCCAAGCCGGTCCTCAGCATGGACGTCGACGCCGGCATTGTAGAACACGATGTCCCAATGGGCTTGGGCGGAGAGCTCCGGCAGGATGGCGGCGAGCCTCTTCATGTAAGCGGCGTCACCCGTGCCGTCGGGCAGCGCGACATCGAGGTCGGAGGCGATCTTGCGCACGGGGTAGTTGCGGTCGCCATGCATGGAAAAGGTGAACACGCGCGGATCATCAGCGAGAATATCCGCCGTGCCGTCACCCTGATGCACGTCGAGGTCGACGATCAGGATGTTTTGTGCCGCGCCTTCGGCGAGCAGCACCAGCGCGGCGACGGCGACATCGTTGAAGGTGCAGAAGCCCGCTCCTTGCGCGCGCCGCGCATGATGGCTGCCGCCGGCGGTGTTGCAGGCAATGCCGTGGCGCAAGGCCAGCCGCGCCGCCAGCACGGTGCCGCCGGTGGCAAGCTGCGCGCGCAGCGAGACGCGGGGTCCGATCGGAAAACCGATCTCGCGCTCGATCTTCTCGGGCACGCGGCAGTTGACGACCTGGTCGACATAATTCGCCGCATGGGCAAGCTCCAGCCATGACACCGGTGCCGGTTCGGCGGTGCTGAGCGCGTCGGGGCCGGCGAGGCCACGTGAACGCAGCGCCTCCATCAGCAGTGGATATTTGCTCATCGGAAAGCGATGGTTGGTGGCGAAGCCGGCATCGTAGTCGGGATTATGGACGATCTGCAGGGGCATGAACTGGATCCGGCGGCTCGCGCCAGGCCGGGGATTTCGGTTGGCCGTCACGGGAAGAGTGATTGCGCGGTGGCTGGAAAATGGGGCACATCGGCAGTTCGATCAAGCCGCAATCAGCAAGGCAGCAATCCTTGGACCAGGGTGCAACCCCAGCCGACGCCAGATCCCCAATCAACCCCGGATCATTTGTCGTCACCAATCGTTCCGTGCTCGCCATCGCCGTGCCGATGACGCTTGCCTATCTGACGACGCCGATGCTCGGCCTGGTCGACACGGCTGTCATCGGCCAGTTCGGCGATGCCGCCTTGCTTGGCGGCCTGGCGGCCGGCGCATTGATCTTCGACGTCGTCTTCACCTCTTTCAATTTCCTGCGCTCGGGCACCACCGGGCTTGTCGCACAGGCGTTTGGGCGCGGCGACGCCCTGGAGGAACAGGCGGTGTTCTGGCGCGCCGTGCTGATCGCGGTTATCGCCGGCATCGTGCTCGCTGCCCTTGCGCCGCTGGTCGCCATCGCCGGGCAAAAGTTCATGGGCGCCGAACCGCGCGTCAGCGAGGCGATGGGCGTCTACATCAGGATCAGGCTGCTCGCGGCGCCGTTCTCGCTGATCAACTACGCCATCCTCGGCTATGTGCTGGGGCGCGGCGAGGGCGGGCTTGGGCTGATGCTGCAATTGGTGCTGAACGGCATCAACATCGCGCTCTGCTTCGTGCTTGGGTTGGAACTTGGCTGGGGTGTCGCCGGCGTTGCCTGGGCGACCGTCACCGGTGAGTTCCTGGCCATGCTGCTCGGCCTGGCGATCGTTATCCGCCGGTTCCGGGCCGCCCCATCCTTGCCGCGCCACCGCCTGCTCGACATGGCCGCCTTCCTGCGCATGATGTCGCTCAACCGCGACATCATGATCCGCTCGTTCTCGCTGCTCGCCGCCTTCGCATTGTTCACCCGCCAGGGCGCGCAGTTCGGCACGGTGACGCTGGCCGCCAACGCCGTGCTGATGAACTTCTTCCTCGTCGCCGGCTATTTCCTCGACGGCTTTGCCACCGCCGCCGAACAGCTGGCGGGCCGTGCCGTCGGCGCACGTGCCGCCGCACCGTTCCGCCAGGCCGTGCGGCTGACGCTGTTTTGGGGTTTCGGACTGGCGGGAGCCGCGACGCTGGTAATGCTGTCTGGTGGCGCCAATCTGGTCGCTCTCGTGACGACATCGGAGGAAGTCCGTTCGGTGGCCGACATCTACCTGCCATGGGCGGCATTCACGGCGCTGAGCGGTGTGCTGGCGTTCCAGATGGATGGCGTCTTCATCGGCGCGACCTGGTCCCGCGACATGCGCAACATGATGCTGCTGTCGTTCCTGGTTTTCGCGACCGCGCTGCTGACCCTTGCGCCCGCCTTCGGCAACAATGGACTTTGGGCGGCGCTGCACGTCTTCCTGCTGGTGCGAGGCTTCAGCCTGCTGACGATCCTGCGGCTCAGGGTGCGGACGGCGTTTTAGACGGTGCCCTCCGGGAGGCCCTGCGCCGTCCAGGCAGCGAACGGCACCTGCTCGCGATAGGAATTTTTTCTTGACTCGGTGATCTCAGCTATGGTACATTTTTGGCCATGGTGCTGATTTGCGCCAGTGACCCGCCGCACAGGCGGGTTTTTCGTTTGATGCTCCGTCAGCCAATGCGCCGGCGAGGCTCCGAAGCAACCCGTTAAACCGAGTTCGTTGCCCTGCTGTGCGGTCGGATGCACTTGCACTTCCAGTCGATTTCCAACAGACTTGATGCACCAATTGTTCCAGGGCGAGCTTATGCGAAGCTACCTGCCATATGTCTTGGGCGCGGCGCTGGGATTGCTCGCTGCGTTCATTCTCTCCGCGGTTTCTGGCATCGGCGGCACCGCGCAATTGCTTCTCTTCGGCGTGTTGCCTGCCATCGGCGGCGCCATTTGCGAGCGGGCCGTCAGTCGCAATCTACGCTCCTGAGAGCAGGCTCAGAGTTGCCTGGACGCCCAGAAGTCGAGGCGGCTGCCGCGCAACTCGCAAATCGACTTCAGCCGTTCCTTTTCGACGAAACGGACCATTCCGGAAAGGATACGGCCCGGCAGTGAAGGCCCGGCATAGATCATGCCGGTGTAGAGCTGGACCAGATCAGCACCCGCACGGATCTTGTCCAGCGCCGTATCGGCGGAATCGACGCCGCCGACGCCGATGATGGCGCGGTCCGGTCCGAGCAGTTTGCGCATCTTCGCCAGCACGATGGTCGAACGCTCGAACAGCGGCTTTCCGGAGAGCCCGCCGGTCTCGCGCGCGGTGTCGCCGCTGCGCAATGACGGTCGGGAGATGGTGGTGTTGGAGACGATGACGCCGTCCACCTGCTTTTCGGTGACCTCGGCGGCGATGTCCTCCAGCTCTGCCTCGACCAGGTCCGGCGCGATCTTCAGGAACACCGGCGGCTGCGCCGTTGCCGCGGCGCGCGCGGCCATGACACGCGACAAGAGTTCGCCAAGCTGCTCGCGCGCCTGCATGTTGCGCAGGCCCGGCGTGTTGGGCGAGGAGATGTTGACGGTGAGATAGCTGGCGTATTGCGCAAACCGGGCGACACCGCGCTCATAGTCGCCGATGCGGTCGCTGCTGTCCTTGTTGGCTCCGATGTTGACACCGACGATGCCGGAGCGCCCCTTGCGTGCGGCAAGGCGTTTTTCGGCCGCTGCATGGCCTTCATTGTTGAAGCCCAATCGGTTGATCACCGCATCGTCGGCAGTCAGCCGGAAGATACGCGGCTTCGGATTGCCGGCCTGCGGCAACGGCGTGATGGTACCGACCTCGGCGAAACCGAAGCCCAGGCCAAGCAACGCGTCCGGAACCTCGGCGTTCTTGTCATAGCCGGCCGCCATGCCGATCGGATTGGGGAAATCGAGGCCGCAGACGCTGACCTTCAGCCGCGCGTCGAGCGTCGTCCGCGCACCGACCGGCAGGCCGCATCGCAGCGCCGCAATCGACATGCCATGCGCGGTTTCCGGATCGAAGGCGAACAGCAGCTTCTGGCCGAGCCGGTCGAGCACGCTCATTGCCCCTCCAGTGCCGGGAACTGGTGCACACCATCGGCGCCAAGCGGCAGTGGCCGGACCCACAGCACGGCCTTGAGGTCCAGCGGGCCATAAAGATGCGGAAACAGCGCGCCGCCGCGCGAGACCTCGTATCTCAGCGCAGCGCCCAGGCCGGCGCCGTCGATGGCGACCAGCAGAAGGTCCGTCTGGCCGGCAAAGTGCTTTGCCGCCGTTTCCCTGACCTGTGCTGCCGTTGAGAAATGGATGAAGCCATCGGCGACATCGATCGGCGCGCCGGTGAAGCGACCATGCGTTTCGGCCTCGCGCCAAGGCGCTTGCGGGGTTATCTTGTAGATAATCTGAGACATGGTTGCGCTATAGAGCAGTTCCAGGAAAAGTGTGAAACGGTTTTCCCGGGAAAAGCGCATAGCGCTTTCCCTTGGGAATTGCGTCAAAAAGATTCCGAACCAGCCATTCGGGAAAGGCCACGCCAAGGGTCTTCCCCATTTCCGGCGCAAACATGCGATATCTGAGGCCTTGGCCATGGAGGACAACATGCGTCTGCAGCACATCTTGATCCCCGCCGCGCTCGTTTCGCTGGTCGCGGCTTCAGCTTATTCGGAAGAGACCGACCGCTACCGCCTGGAAAAGTCCGATAGCGGCTTTGTCCGTATCGATACGCAGACCGGCGCCATGTCGATCTGCGAGGAACGTTCGGGCCAGCTCGTCTGCAAGATGGCGGCCGACGAACGCGCTGCTTTCCAGGACGAGGTCGACCGCCTGCAAACCTCGATGAAGGCGATGGACGAGCGCGTCACCAAGCTCGAGAATTCGCTCTCCGCCCGCCTCGAATCGAAACTGCCGAGCGAGGAGGATTTCAACAAGACCATGAGCTACATGGAGCGCTTCCTGCGCGGCTTCATGGGCATCGTCAAGGATATGGACAAGGACGACGGCGCTCAGAAGACCTGAGCGCTTCAACCAGGGGAGGCGGCGCGCTGGCTTTGCCGCTTGAAAACAGCGCGCAGCCCCTCATAATCGTCCAATTGAACCCGAAAAGCCAAAAATCATCGGGGATTTGGGGAGGGACATTTGCCGGCAGGCTATTCTTTCGTCATCGCCGACGATCACCCGCTGTTTCGCGGTGCGCTGCGCGAAGCGCTCGCCGGCATCGGCAACGTCGCCGCCATCCATGAAGCCGGCGATTTCGAGAGCGCCAAGGCGCTGGTCGTGGCCAACGAGGACGTCGATCTGGTGCTGCTCGACCTGTCGATGCCGGGCGCCAGCGGCCTGTCCGGCCTGGTCTCGCTGCGTGGCATCCATCCGGCGGTGCCGCTGGTCGTGGTGTCGGCGCATGACGATCCGGCGACCATCAGGCGGGCGCTCGATCTCGGCGCTTCCGGCTTCATCTCCAAGTCGGCCAGCATGGAGGAGATCCGCAGCGCCGTGCAATCGGTGCTTGCCGGCGACATCGCAGCACCAGCCGGCGTCGATCTCGGCATCGAGCGCGATCCCGAAATATCGGACCTCATCAAGCGGCTGCAGGCTCTGACGCCGCAGCAGACACGGGTGCTGGGCATGCTGGCCGAGGGCCTGCTCAACAAGCAGATCGCCTATGAACTCGGTGTATCGGAGGCTACCATCAAGGCGCATGTCTCCGCCATCCTGCAGAAGCTCGGCGTCGACAGCCGCACGCAGGCGGTGATCCTGCTGTCCAAGATCGGCAGCGACCCGCTGCAGCCGGCGGGTTGATCGCCAGGGCGCCTGTTCGATCATTGTAGTGTTCAATCAGAGCACTGAACCTCCGTCCGCCGCACCGGCCGGCCGTTGAAGCTTGCGAAACTGATGGCGGCCATGATCCAGACGCCGATCCCGCCATAGAGCATGACCCAGCCAAAGCCGTTGCGCAGCGCATCCTGGGCGACGGTCCCGGCGAGCCCGGAGATGGGGTTTCCAGCAGCGATAGCTTCGGCGAGAAGACGCAATTGGGCAGCGTCGAGGTCGGGCAGCGCATGCCCCAGATGCGCCAGCACACCGCTGGCCAGGAT
>NZ_RZQI01001401.1:0-940 GCF_003998335.1 Mesorhizobium sp. M7A.F.Ca.CA.002.05.1.1
CCTTGGAACGCCCGACGCGGCCGCGCAGCTGATAAAGCTGCGACAGGCCGAACATGTCGGCGCGGTGGATGATCAGCGTGTTGGCGGTGGGGATGTCGAGACCGGATTCGACGATGGTCGTCGACAACAGCACGTCGTACTGGCCGTCATAGAAGGCATTCATGATATCGTCGAGTTCGCCCGGCGGCATCTGGCCATGTGCCACCGCCACCTTCAACTCCGGCACGGATTCCTTCAGGAAATCATGGATTTCCGAAAGATCGCTGATGCGCGGCACCACATAGAAGGAATGGCCGCCGCGATAACGCTCGCGCAGCAGCGTCTCGCGGATGACCAGGGGATCGAACGGCGAGATGAAGGTGCGCACCGCCATGCGGTCGACCGGTGGCGTGGCGATCAGCGACAGCTCGCGCACCCCGGTCAACGCCAGTTGCAGCGTGCGCGGGATCGGTGTCGCCGAGAGCGTCAGCACGTGCACGTCGGTTTTCAAATCCTTCAGCCGCTCCTTGTGCTTGACGCCAAAGTGCTGCTCCTCGTCGATGATCAGCAGGCCAAGGTTCTTGAACGAGATCGCGGAACCAAGCAGCGCGTGCGTACCGATGACAATGTCGACCTGGCCCTCGGCGATGCCTTTCTTGGTCTCGGCCAGTTCCTTGGCGCCGACCAGCCGCGACGCCTGGCCGACACGGATCGGCAGGCCGGAGAAACGCTGCGAAAAGGTCTTGAAATGCTGGCGCGACAACAATGTCGTCGGCACCACAACTGCCACCTGAAAGCCTTCCATCGCCGCGATGAAGGCGGCACGCAGCGCCACTTCGGTCTTGCCGAAGCCGACATCGCCGCAAATCAGCCGGTCCATCGGCTTGCCGGCAGCAAGATCGTCGCGCACCGAATCGATGGCCGTCTGCTGGTCGTCGGTCTCTTCATAGGGGAAGCGGGC
>NZ_RZQI01001402.1:0-938 GCF_003998335.1 Mesorhizobium sp. M7A.F.Ca.CA.002.05.1.1
GGGTCATGGAATTCTCTCCGCCGTGATATAAAGATTTCTTTATATCGTTATCTGCTTTCGTTCAAGCGAATGGGTGGCCGTCCGCGCCGTCAATGCGCGGTCTTCACCATGTCCACCTGCGTTTCGGTAATGTCGTCGTGCAAGATGCTGTCGAGCCGGTCGGCGACGAGCTGATCGTCGCGGCGGATCTCACGTTTCCACGGCTGGCGGCCCTTCAGCACGCCCGATTCATCGACGATCTCGGCGACATATTCCTCCTGCCGGTAGGCCATCACATGGACGCCGGAAACGCCTGATATTTCCTTCACCTCGTTGATGATGTCGATGCAGAGTTGCTTGCCTTCCTTTTTCTGGTCCTGGGCGCCTTCCAGCCGCTTGATGACAGAATCGGGAATATGGATGCCCGGCACGTTCGAGCGGATCCACTTGGCCGTCTTGGCCGAGGCCAGCGGCCCGACGCCAACCAGGATGAAGCATTTTTCGGTGTAGCCGAGGTCGCGCACCTTTTGCATGTAGCTGCGGAACATCGGCACGTCGAAGCAATACTGGCTCTGCACGAATTGCGCGCCGGCGGCGATCTTCTTGCCCAGCCGATGCGGCCGGAAGTCGATCGGCGGCGCGAATGGGTTGATCGCGGCTCCGAGGAAAAGCTGCGGTGGCGTCGTCAGCTTGCGGCCGGACAGGAACTTGCCATTGTCGCGCATGATGCGGCAGGTCTCGAGCAGCGACATGCAGTCGAGGTCGAACACCGGCTTGGCGCCGGGCTGGTCGCCGGCCTGCACACCGTCTCCGGTCAGGCACAGCATGTTGGCGACGCCCATCGCGGCCCCGCCCAGCACGTCGCCCTGGATGGCGATGCGGTTCTTGTCGCGGCAGGCGATCTGCATGATCGGCGCATAGCCCATGCGGGTCAAAAGCGCGCAGATACCGACCGACGA
>NZ_RZQI01001403.1:0-935 GCF_003998335.1 Mesorhizobium sp. M7A.F.Ca.CA.002.05.1.1
TCTCCATCCTGTCGTGGGCGCTCATGGAAATGGGACTGATCGATCACCGCATCAATTTCCTTGGCGATCCGGAGAACGCGCGCGCCTCGGTGATCGCTGCCAATGTCTGGCGCGGCATTCCTTTCGTGGCCATCACGCTGCTGGCCGGCCTGCAGACGATTCCCCAATCGCTTTACGAGGCCGCGACGCTCGACGGCGCCAGCCGTTGGCAGTTGTTCCGCTATGTGACGCTGCCGCTGCTGACGCCGATCATCGCCATCACCATGACCTTTTCGGTCCTGTTCACCTTCACCGATTTCCAGTTGATCTATGTGCTGACTCGCGGCGGACCGGTGAATGCCACCCATCTGATGGCGACGCTCTCGTTCCAGCGCGGCATTTCCGGCGGCCAGCTTGGCGAGGGAGCCGCGATCGCGGTGGCGATGATCCCGTTCCTGCTAGCGGCGATCCTTTTCAGCTATTTCGGGCTGCAACGTCGTAAATGGCAGCAGGGCGGTGGAGACTGACATGGCCGCGATCGAAACGAACAATCGTCCGAACACGGATGAAGGCGGCATGGGCTATCTCCAGAGCCTGCCCCGGCGCGTGGTCACCGTTTATCTGCCGCTCCTGATCTTCGTCATCGTGCTGCTGTTCCCGTTCTACTGGATGACGATCACGGCGGTGAAACCCAATCTCGAGATGACGGATTATGCCAATTTCAATCCGTTCTGGGTCGTCAATCCGACACTCGAGCATATTCGGTATCTGCTCTTCGACACATCCTATCCGGGCTGGCTTCTCAACACGATCATCATCTCGACCGCCTCAACTTTCCTGTCGCTGCTGGCGGCGGTGTTCGCTGCCTATGCGATCGAGCGCTTGAGGTTTTCCGGGGCGCGGCAGGTCGGCTTGGCAATCTTCCTGGCCTATCTCGGGCCGCCCTCGATACTGTT
>NZ_RZQI01001404.1:0-935 GCF_003998335.1 Mesorhizobium sp. M7A.F.Ca.CA.002.05.1.1
GTTGTGCTCGGCTTCGTCTTCATCCCGGGTCCGGCCACGCTCCTTACCATAGCGCGGGCAACGAGTTCCGGAACCAAGGTTGGCATCGCGACCGGCGCTGGGATCGCTGTCGGCGACATCTTTCACACCGTCATGGCCATGATCGGCATATCGGCGATCATCGCCGCATCGGCGACGCTGTTCAGCGTCATAAAGTACATCGGCGCGGCCTACCTGGTTTATCTCGGCATTCGCGCGATCATGGAGAAAACACCAGGCGGCCCGGCTGCCGGCGCGCTTGCGATCTCTGCCGGGAAGGCGTTTCGACAGGCTGTCCTGACCGAAGTGCTCAACCCCAAGACCGCTCTGTTCTTCCTTGCCTTCCTGCCTCAGTTCGTGCGGCCTGAAAACGGGACGGTGATGCTTCAGATGACCGTGTTGGGGGCCATCTTCGTCGTACTGGGCCTTTTCAGCACGGTCGTCTTTGCCGTGAGCGCTGGCCGGCTCGGCACGTTCCTGCGCCGAAATCCGTCGGTGTTACGATGGCAGGGCAAAGTTGTCGGCGGCATCTACTGCGCTTTGGGCGTCCGTCTGGCGCTGCAGCAACGCTGACTCCAGACGATGATCGACGCGCCTTCCGAAGAGGCTGCGTGATCAGGGCTTTTTAAGTTCCCGTTGCTCATTTTCACTCGCAATTGCGATGACCGCGCGCTACCCAGTGCGCGGTTTTTCCCGGCCCGACAGCCTCCAATCGCGTAAAGGTCCATTATGCTGCTCGTCGACGTCTATCTCGACAAATCGCCTATCCAGGGAATCGGCGTCTTTGCCAAGAACCACATTCCTCGCGGCACTCTGATCTGGAAGCTGGACCCAAGGTTCGATCGGCTCATCGAGGTCGAGACTTATGAACGTGCGGCCGGCCCGGTGAAGAGCTATCTCGATCGCTACTCCTATCC
>NZ_RZQI01001405.1:0-934 GCF_003998335.1 Mesorhizobium sp. M7A.F.Ca.CA.002.05.1.1
GCGTTGAGAAGGCCTTCGGCTGCTTTCAGCGTGCCGTCGAGTTTGCCGGAAACGCCTTTAAGCTCATCCGCCAGCGTGCTGGCGGCGGACAGGAATTTGTCGATGCCATCCGAATTCTTGGCCAGCGCATCGGAGAAGGTCTGAACATTCTGGACGGTCTGCGTCAGCGGCCCGCGAACGTCCCTGGTGAAGCCTTCGAGCTCGGTCAGCACCTTGTCGGCGCGGGTGAAGATATTCTGCGCCGTCTGCAAGAGGTTGATCACCGCCGACGGGTTGGCGACGATCTCGGCGACCTTGCCTTCCTTTTCCGCCTGGTCGAGGAGTTTCACTTCCTTGGGGTCGGCGCCCTTGAGCTCGATGTTGGCCTGCCCGGTCAGGCCGGCAAGCCCGATATCGGCTTGCGTCGATTTGGTGATCGGCGTCATGCGGTCGATCTCGGTATCGGCGATGGCAACCGTCGGATTGTCGACGTCGATATAGACGCGCTTGACGTCGCCGACCTTGACGCCGTTGAACAGCACGAAACTGCCGCGGCCAAGCCCGGACGCAGAGCCCGGAATGCGCACGCGCAGCAACGTCGTCTCGCCCTTGTCGCCGATGGCCGCCGTCCAGTAGACGAAGGCAAACGCCGCCAGGATCGCGGCCAGCGTGAAGATGCCGACAATGACGTAGTTGGCTCTGGTTTCCATTGTCCCACTTATGGCTATGCGCGCGCCGCAAGATCAAGTTGCCGGGCGCGTTTTCCGCGGAAATAGGACTTTACCCACGGTTCCTCGCTCTTCAGCATGTCGTCGATGGTGCCTTCGACCAGCACTTTCTTCTTGCCGAGCACGGCCACCCGGTCGCAAGCGGTGAACAGCGTGTCGAGATCGTGCGTGACCATGTAGACAGTCAAATCCATCGTATCGCGCAGCTTGACCGCCAGCTCGTCGAA
>NZ_RZQI01001406.1:0-932 GCF_003998335.1 Mesorhizobium sp. M7A.F.Ca.CA.002.05.1.1
ACTCCAGCCCATGCTCACCGAGCGCCGCCAGCACCGCCGGACGGAAGGCGCAGGTATCGGCGACGATCGAGACCGGCAGCGGCCGCTTGGCGCGGGCAATGCCGCCCTTGGCACCGACCCAGACCAGCCGGTCGATGGCAAGGCACTCACCGGCCGACGGGCCGACGCGTTCCTCGATCACCGCAAGGTCGATGGTCCCGGCCGCAAGGGCAGCCGTCAGTTCCGGCGACGAGGCGCAGACCAGCGATATCTCGATCTGCGGATAGGTCTCGGCATAGGTCTTCAGCACCGGCGCCAGCAAGGTGCCGACAAGGTCGTAGGGCACGCCGAGCCGCACCTGGCCGGCCACCAAAGTCCCAGCCATCTCGGCCCAGATCTCGTCATTCAAGGCCAGCAACCGCTTGCCCCTGCCGAACAGCTGTTCACCGGCGCGCGTCAGCCGCAAGCCGCGCCGGTCGCGCGTAAACAGGCTGGAGCCGAGCGCCTCCTCCAGCCGCTTGACCTGCTGGCTGACAGCACCCTGCGTCAGGTGCAGCGCATTGGCCGCCGCCGTCATGCTGGCCTTGTCGGCGACGGTGATGAAGGTGCGGATCAGCGCCATGTCGAGATTTCGGATCATGGGTGGCATTATCTATCCTAATGCTGACCATAGCAAACATTGCATTTACTGAAGTTCGCACGCAGCTACGATCGCAGCCCTCTGACAGAGGACGCCGCATGCTCGAGCCCATTCTCCCGCTCATCCTTTTTGCCATCGTCGCCACCACCACGCCCGGCATCGCCACGACCCTGTCTACGGCGTCCGGCGCGCAGTTCGGCTTTCGCCGTTCCGTGCCCCTGCTGGTCGGCAGCGCCGCCGGCCTCGCCACCGTCACGGGTGCCGCTGCCGCCGGGCTTGCCGGTCTGCTGCTTGCCGTGCCTTCGCTGCAACT
>NZ_RZQI01001407.1:0-930 GCF_003998335.1 Mesorhizobium sp. M7A.F.Ca.CA.002.05.1.1
GCGTAATTCCAGGTGCTTGAAGAGCTCGAACATCTCGACGCGGGCATTGGCGCTGCCGCTGTCCGACACGAAGCGCTCCAGCAGCGCATCGAAAAAGCCATAATATGCCGCCACGATGATGACGACCGGCAGCAGCGCGGCAAGCATGAAGCCGAGTGCCGCACCCAAGAGATTGACGCGTCCCCGGCGCAATTTGCTGATGCCCTTGGAAAGCAGATAGCAACCGCCCAGCACAATCGTCATCACCATCGCCGAACGGCCGCCGAACGCGACAAGTGCCGCGCATTGCAGGCCGATCAATCCTATCCGCACAGGCGTCGACAGGGATCTGGCACCGGAGAGCAGCGCAAGCACGTAGATCGACGTCACCATGGCATTGGCGAGCGGATGTCCCTGCAGCGCGCTCGAGCGCAGATCGGTGGTAAACGCCACGCCGTCGAGGCGATAGGGGAAGATAAGCGTCTTGGTGGCGAACTCGAAAAGGGCAAGCAGCGCATTCGCCGTCATGACAACGTGAACGACGGTCTGCAGCCCGGCGAATGTCCGTTCGTCGTCCTCGCTGAGCATCAGCACCAGAAGTGCCGCGGCCACGAACGTATCGATCATGCCAGCCATGCCGGGCCGCTGCCTGGCGATGACGACGAACAAAAGCACGATCGATATGGCGGCCATCAGCGCGCTGGCCGGCCGCCTGTCGGCGAGATGGACGATATAGCCGACCGGATTGCCTGACGCACAGGAGCGCCAGGCAAACAAGAGGACGATGAGATAGGTGGACGGGTGGATCTTGGTCGCCGGGTTGCCGAACAGGCCATCATAATTGTAGCCGACCAGCCACAGCATGCCGCCCGAGATGCCGAACAGCACCGCTACCGCCGCGATCAGTCCGAAGCGCGTCAGCGCATCGAGCGACGTGCCGGCGCGGGGTGC
>NZ_RZQI01001408.1:0-929 GCF_003998335.1 Mesorhizobium sp. M7A.F.Ca.CA.002.05.1.1
GCGCCATTGCTTTCTACCGGTCGAAGGGGTTTTTGCCTGTCAGTGCCGCGGAGGAGTCCCGCGATACCTCAAGACCGACGACGCTGAGTTTCGAGAAGTCGCTCGGATAGATTGCCACCGGGATGAATAGAGCGACCTGGCCATGCGTCATCGCGGCGTTTGCTGTGCCGGCTCACGACGGATATGCAAGGGCATGACCAAACTGTCCCGCATTACAGCGCTGGCGCTGCTCGCCATCATCATTTTCGCGACCTTGTCGCCGATCCAGATGCGGCCGCACCTCGCTGAAGCGAATGTCGAGCGTGCCTTGGCTTATGTCCTGTTGGGCTTCGCCCTGGCGATCGGCTTCCCCAACCGACTGTACCAGGTCGTGATCTTCGTGGCTGTGACCGCCGGCATGCTGGAACTGCTTCAGCTCATTGATCCCGGTCGCCATGCACGCCTCATCGATGCATTGGTGAAAGCCCTTGCCGGGGTGGTTGGGATCGTGGCGGGACACCTGATCGTCAGGGCCGGCGGACAAAAGAGCGAGAGCTAGGCGCGGCAGCAATCCGCCGCGATACGTCGACCCCAAAGAGTACGGGACCATCGACTGTGGTCGGCCCGTGTCTGTCTGGCCGAAGGATCGAGCCTTCGCGCTAGACAGCGGGAACCTCCACATTGTCGATCAGTCTGGTCTTGCCGAGCCATGCTGCCGCGAGAAGACGCCCTTCGCGGTTTCGGCGCCATGGCGCAAGCGTCAGGCTTTGGCGTACCTCGACATAGTCGACCTTTTGAAAGCCGGCGGCAATGAGGGCGCGGCTGGCCTCTTCGGTTGCGTCGCTCTGGCCGGCGCCTGCCGCCAGGGCCGCAGCCGTATTGCGCAATATGACGTTGAGTTGGCGGGCGATCTTCAGTTCGGCCTCATCGAGATAGGCGTTGCGTGACGA
>NZ_RZQI01001409.1:0-928 GCF_003998335.1 Mesorhizobium sp. M7A.F.Ca.CA.002.05.1.1
CGCTCGGCACCGTTTTCGAATGGTATGATTTCTATCTCTACGGCTCGCTGGCAGTGTTCATTGGTTCGACCTTTTTCAGTCCAGCCATCCCGGAAGCGACCCGCAATATCTTCGCGCTGCTGGCCTTCGCTGCCGGCTTCCTGGTGCGCCCGTTCGGCGCATTGCTGTTCGGCCGCATCGGCGATCTTGTCGGCCGTAAATATACCTTCCTCGTCACCATGACGATCATGGGCCTGTCGACCTTCCTGGTCGGCTTGCTGCCTGGCTATGCGACCTTGGGCATCGCCGCTCCGGTGATCCTGATCATCCTGCGCATGCTGCAGGGTCTGGCACTGGGTGGCGAATATGGCGGCGCGGCCACTTACGTCGCCGAACATGCGCCGGACAACCGGCGCGGCTACTACACCTCGTGGATCCAGACCACGGCGACGCTGGGCCTGTTCCTGTCGCTGGTTGTGATCCTGATCGTACAGGCTTCATTGAGCAAGGAAAACTATGCTGCCTGGGGCTGGCGTATTCCGTTCCTCGTATCCTTCCTGCTGCTAGGCATCTCGATCTGGATCCGGCTTTCGCTTTCCGAATCGCCGACCTTCCAGCGCATGAAGGATGAGGGCAAGGGCTCCAAGGCGCCGCTGACGGAAGCCTTCGGTCAATGGAAGAATGCCAAGATCGCACTGCTGGCGCTGCTCGGCCTCACCGCCGGTCAGGCCGTGGTCTGGTATAACGGCCAGTTCTATGCGCTGTTCTTCCTGACCAACGTGCTCAAGGTCGACGCGCAATCGGTCAACATCATGATCGCGATCGCCCTGGCAGTAGGCTCGATCTTCTTCGTCGTCTTCGGCTGGCTCTCCGACAAGATCGGCCGCAAGCCGATCATCATGGCGGGCCTTGCCTTAGCGATTGTATGCACCTTCCCGCTGTTCAAGGC
>NZ_RZQI01001410.1:0-923 GCF_003998335.1 Mesorhizobium sp. M7A.F.Ca.CA.002.05.1.1
GTCGAGAAGGACGGCGGCTACAAGATCAAGGGCCGCACCGAGGAGGCTGTTGCGGCATTGCTTCGCGATGCGCTCGCCGTCGAGAATGCCGGCGCTTTCTCGGTGGTCATCGAAGGCACGGTCGAGAGGGTCGCCGCCGATATCAGCCGCCGCCTCGCCATTCCGACCATCGGCATCGGTGCCAGCGGTGAATGCGACGGCCAGATCCTGGTCATCGACGACATGGTCGGGCTGACCGTCGATCGCGTGCCGAAATTCGTCAAGGAATACGCCGACCTGCGCAGCGTGATCTCGCATGCGGCGGAAACCTATGCAGCCGAGGTGCGGGGCCGGACATTCCCCGGCCCCGGCCATGTCTTTTCGGCGGCAAACAGCAGGGACGACACATGAGCCAACCCGTCGTCGTCGACAGCGTAGCCGCACTTCGCGCGCAAATCCGGGACTGGCGGCGCGACGGCCTTCGTGTCGCCATGGTGCCGACCATGGGCGCTTTGCATGACGGGCACATCTCGCTGGTCAGGATCGCGCTCCAAAAAGCCGAGCGCTGCGTCGTGTCGATCTTCGTCAACCCGACGCAGTTCGCGCCGAGCGAAGACCTCGACAAGTACCCGCGCCAACTCGCCCGCGACCTCGAGCAGTTGGGCGCGGCAAAGGCCGACCTTGCCTTCACACCGACGGTTGGCGAGATGTATCCCGCGGGCTTCGCCACGAAAATCTCGGTCGGCGGCCCCTCCGGCGGGCTCGAATCGGACTTTCGGCCGACCTTTTTCGACGGCGTCGCCACCGTGGTGGCAAAGCTCCTCCTGCAGGCAACGCCCGACTGTGCGGTCTTCGGCGAGAAGGACTACCAGCAGCTTTGTGTGGTGAGGCAGCTCTGCCGCGACCTCGACCTGCCTGTCGAGATCATCGGCGCACCGACGATA
>NZ_RZQI01000140.1:0-9707 GCF_003998335.1 Mesorhizobium sp. M7A.F.Ca.CA.002.05.1.1
CGTCCACATAGGCCTCGGTCGGCGACAGGTCGATATAGGTGCCCCCCGCCAGTGTCACTTCAGGCTCGCAGGCGCCGAGTGCTGCGACCTTCTTG
Organism: Mesorhizobium sp. M7A.F.Ca.CA.002.05.1.1; assembly: GCF_003998335.1. NCBI lineage: Bacteria > Pseudomonadati > Pseudomonadota > Alphaproteobacteria > Hyphomicrobiales > Phyllobacteriaceae > Mesorhizobium > Mesorhizobium sp. M7A.F.Ca.CA.002.05.1.1. The sequence goes on from NZ_RZQI01000140.1 coordinate 96, forward strand.
CCACGCACCACGCCGTCGACAGCGATCAGGATCTGCACACCGTGGCAGATGGTGAAGATCGGCTTCTTGGCCTCGTGGAAATGGCGCACGATCGCCTGCACGCGCTTGTCGGTGCGGATGTATTCCGGGCCGCGGCCGCCCGCGCAGTAGACGGCATGATATTGATCGAGCTGCCTCTCAGCTTCCGAGAAAGTCTTGTTGATCAGCGCATAGTGGCCGAGCTTTTCGGTGTAGGTCTGGTCGCCCTCGAAGTCGTGCAGCGAGGTCTTGATCAGATCTCCGGCGTTCTTGTCCGGGCATACCACGTGGATGGTGTGGCCGACGGCTTCCATGGCTTGCTGATAGACAAAGATTTCGTATTCTTCGGTGAACTCACCGGTCAGCATCAGTATCTTTTTGCCTGGCATGGCTCTTCCTCTCAGTGTTTGAGCTAGGCAAGGCGCAGACCGCGCCCTGCCTTTCGGTGAAATCGGATAGGGTTAGAATGGCGAGTCAGGGAAATAGTATTCCTTGGCGTTGGCTTGGGTGATCAACGGCGCGTCGAGCTTGACGGTGCCACGGACGGGTGCCTGGCCGATCAGGTTGGCGACGGTCATGTAGATCGCGGTCTTGATCATCGACGGCGGATATGGCGTCTCGACCGGCGTCATGGCGTCGCCGTCGATCACCTTCTTGACGATGTCCTTCATGCCGTTGCCACCGAGCGCCAGCTTGATATCGGTCCGGCCCGATTGCTTGACCGCCTCGAGCACGCCAAGCAGCATGTCGTCGTCATTGGCCCAGACCGCATCGATATGCGGGTACTTGGCCAAATAGTCCTGCATCAGCTTGAAGGCCTCGTCGCTGTTCCAATGCGCGTACTGGATGTCGAGGACTTTCAGGTTCGTACCCTTGATCGTGTCCTGGAAGCCCTTGATGCGCTCGTCGTCGATGACGGTCGGAATGCCGCGCAGCACAACGACGTCGCCCTTGCCGCCGAGCTTGTCGATCATGAACTTGGCTGTGTTGGTGCCAACCGCGATATTGTCGCCGGCGAGGTAAAGATCCTGGACGGAGGCGTCAGTCAGACCGCGATCGACGACGGTGATGAACGTGCCCATGTCCTTGATAGCCTTGACCGGCTGAGTCAGCTCTTCCGAGCTGTAAGGCAGGATCACCAAAGCGTCCAGCTTGCGGCTGGCCGACAGGTCCTCAAGCGCGCTGACCTGCTCCGCCGCGGACGGCGACGTCTTCACGACCACTTCGACGTTCGGGAACGCGGCATTGATTTCCTTGGCCGCCGCTTGTGCGTGATAGACGATGCCCGCCGTCCAACCGTGGTCGGCTGCCGGTATCGACACCGCGATGACCTTCGTGTCTTGCGCCATGGCCTGGCCGGCCAGCAGCAGCGCGCCAAGTGTCGCCGCCGCAATCCATTTTCTACTGAACATTGTCTTCTCCCTTGGACCTACAAGAACGTTGATCCGCGTGGTCCGGACGCGGCGCTATTTCGAATTCGAAAACCGCTGGATGAGCATGGCGATGATGATGATGACGCCCTGAACAGCGGCGACGAGGTATTCGGAGACGAAGTCCGACAGCACCATGAGGTTGGCGATGAGCTCCAGGATGACGGCGCCGGCGACTGTTCCCCACACATGGCCCTTGCCGCCGCGCAGCGCGGTGCCGCCGATTACCACTGCGGTGATGACCTGCAGTTCCCAAAGCTGTCCGGTCGTCGGCGTTGCGGCGCCCAGGCGCGGCACGTAGCAGATCGCGGCAATGGCCACGCAGACACCCTGGACGATATAGGCGACGGTCCGTGTCCTGATCACCGAGATGCCGGAATAACGGGCGACATCCTCATTGGCGCCGACCGCCGCGCATTTGCGGCCGTATTTCATCTTGTACAGGATGAAGGATGCGACCGCGGCGACGGCGATGGATATGAGGATTGGAACCGGGATGCCGGCAACCGTGCCGAAATAGACAGGCCGGTAGGCCTCGCGCAGCGATCGGTCGATTGGTATCGTGCCGCCGTCGGTCAGATAGGTTATCAGCGCCCGGAAAATCCCCATCGTGCCCAGCGTTGCGATAAACGGTTCGATCCTGCCGACCGTGACGATGAGGCCGTTGGCAAGCCCGCACAGCAGGCCGACCAGGATCGCCACCGCCATGCCGGCGGGAATAGCCCAGATACCGGCATGCGGCGCCACCGTGTTCATGAACATGATGGTGATGCCGGTGATGAAGGCGGCCATCGAGCCGACGGAAAGATCGAGCCCGCCGGACGAGATCACAAATGTCGCGCCGACCGCGATAATGGCGATGAAGGCGCTGCGAGTGATGACGTTGGCGAGATTGGTGGCGGACAGGAAATCGGGGTTGATGAGGTAACCCACGACCAGGAGGGCCGCCAGCGCAAGGAAGGGTCCGACGTCGGTCCAACTGACATTGAGATCCAGGGCGCGACGCCCGGGTGCGGATTCGGTCATGACAGCCATTCTGTGCCTCCCTTGGCTTTTGGCCCTGGCTTGGGGCCACTGGTCGCCAGTACCGCCACGTTGCTTTCGGTCATTTCGGCGCCGCTGACCTCGCCGGTGATGCGGCCTTCGCGCATCACCAGGATGCGGTCGCAGATGCCGATCAATTCCTGCATCTCCGAAGAGATGACGATGCAGGCCTTGCCCTTCGCCACAAGCTCCTGGATGAAGGCATAGATCTGCGCCTTGTTGGCGATGTCGATGCCACGCGTGGGCTCGTCGATAATGACCACCGAAGGATCGGTCAGCAGCACCTTCGCCAGCAGCAGCTTCTGCTGATTGCCCCCGGAAAGCTGGCCCGCTTTGGCGCCGAGGCTCTTCAGCCTGATGTCATATGCCTCCACGGCCTGTTCCAGGGCCTCCGCTTCGCGGCGCCGACCCATCGAGAGGCCGGGATGGAACACACCGAGCGCCGACAGCGTCAGGTTAGGCGCCAAGCGCTCCTGCAGCAGCAGTCCCTTGCCCTTGCGATCCTCGGTCAGGTAACCGACGCCGGCGTCGATCGCCGCGCGCGGCGATTGGAAATGGATCGACTTGCCCTCAAGTTCGACCTTGGCGGCCGCCGGGCGCAGGCCGATAATGCCCTCGAAGAGTTCGGTTCGGCCAGCGCCGACCATGCCGGCGAACCCGAGGATCTCGCCTTTGTGGACCGTGAACGACACGTCCTCCGCATAGCCGGGAACGGAGGCGTTCCTCACGCTCAGCATCGGTACATCCGAAGGCGCTGCGGTCCTTTCAGGATAGAGTGCGGCCAGTTCGCGACCGACCATCAGCCGCGCCATATCCATCTGGCTCAGCGTCTTGCCGGGATAGATGCCGACCATCTTGCCGTCGCGCAGAACGGTCACCTTGTCGGCCACCCGTTGCACCTCGTCCAACCGGTGGCTGATATACAGCACGGCGATGCCGTGAGCCTTCAGTCGCAGGACGATCTCCAGCAGGCGCTCGACCTCGCCACCGGTCAGAACGGCGGTCGGCTCGTCGAAGATAACCAATTTATAGTCGTCAAGCAGAGCGCGAGCGATCTGCACCATCTGCCGGTCTGCCAGCGAGACGTCGCGCACCAGTGCCCTTGGCGAGACCGCGCAGCCGATCTGCTCCAGTTTCTCGGCCGCCAGCCGGCGCATGGTGCGGTCATCCACGACAAGGCCACGCGAAAGCTCTCGCCCGAGAAACAGATTGTCGGTGACCGTGAGCCCCTCGGCGAGCAGGATCTCCTGGTGAACCAAAGCGATACCGGCATCCTGTGCCTGGCTGGGCTTGGCAAATTTCACCGCATGTCCGTTCATCGACAATGTGCCGTGGCTTGGCTCGACATAGCCGGACAGCAGCCGCATCAACGTCGACTTGCCGGCACCGTTCTCGCCAATGATGGCGTGGATCTCACCGGGCAGGACGTCTAGGGTGATGTCCGACAACACCGTCACCGGGCCGTATTGCTTGGACAATTGCTGGGCGCGCAGCACCGGTTCGAGCGAACCATGCGCATTGCTGGACAACGTGCTCCCGCCCTCCCCGGCGATATTCGCGGCAATGGACATCCGTTCCGACCTCAATCGAATGCCGGGAGCAGGCGATCGCGCGAGTGCTCTATATGGATGCGCATCGCCTTTGCGGCGGCATCGGGATCGGCAGAGCCGAACGCGGCAAGAATCGCCTCGTGTTCGTCAAGTGCCTCTTCGGTCACACGTGCATGAAACATCAGGCGGAAGATGTGGAAGTGCGTGTGCTGGTGGCTCAACGTCTCGCGGATGAGTTCGTTTTGAGAAAACTCCAAGATCTTGTCGTGGAAGATCGCATCCTGCCTGGCGAAGTTCGAATAGCGTACGCGATCATCCTTGCCTTCGCGGCGTGACATCACGCCGGCGGCTTCGAGCAACACATTGAACTTGGCCTCGTCCATCATTGCGGCGGCCTTCGCGGCGCCGTGCGGTTCGAGCAGCAGACGCATTTCGTACAATTCGTCGAAACGGCGCCGGGTGATCTGGGGTGCGGCACGATAACCGATCAAATGCGTCTTGAGCACGAGGCCTTCGCCTTCGAGCCGGCCAAGGGCTTCGCGGATCGGCGTGTGCGAGACGTTGAATTCCTTGACCAGGCTATCGACTGTAATGCGTGAGCCTGGCGGGATTTTCAGCGCCATCAACTGCGCGAAGATGGCTTCATAGACATCTTCGACGAGACTGTTGGCGCGCTGGATGCGACCAGCTCCAATGGTGGCGTCGCTTGGGTCGGGTAAGTTTGCGGTCTGCATATTTTGCCTCTTGACAGTGAGGACTGCTAACACGATGGTTCCGTCGATGCAATCCTATATCCTATACGATTTTAAAGCGGATATTTTGTAGGGGCGAGAGACACGCTCTTAGACCGTCCGATCCAAGCCCAGTTCAATGCCTCCGTTTCCAGTCAGCCGCCGTCAAAGGACCGATCATGACCCTCTTCGCCGCCCTGCGGTTGCCGCGTGAAATCCTGTTCGGGAAAGGGCAGCGCCATGTGCTGCCGACGGTCGCCGCCCGGTTCGGCCGACGCGCGCTGGTCTGCACCGATGAGCGTTTCGCGGGCACAATGGTATTCGCCGACATCATCAAGTCCCTTCAGTCAGCCTCGATCGAGGTTCTGGTGCATGATCATGTTCTGCCCGACGTGCCACGCGACACGGTCGGCATCTGTGTCGAGGAAGCGAAGGGGTTCAGACCGGACATTGTGATCGGCATCGGCGGCGGCAGCTGTCTCGATTTCGCCAAATGCACCACCCTGCTTCTCAGCCATGGCGGCAAGCTCCAGGACTATTACGGGGAGTTCAAGGTGCCGGGTCCGACACTGCCGCTGATCGCCGTGCCCACCACGGCCGGCACCGGCTCCGAGGTGACGCCGGTCGCGGTGATTTCCGACCCGGACCGGACGCTCAAGGTGGGCATATCGAGCCCTCACCTTATCGCCGCCGTCGCTCTGTGCGATCCCGAGTTGACAATGACCTGTCCGCCTGGCCTGACCGCGATCGCCGGCGCTGACGCGCTGACCCATGCGATCGAGGCCTTCACCGCCATGCGGCGCGGTGAAGACCCCAATCTGCCGCAACAGCATGTCTTCATCGGCAAGACTGCGCTGACCGACCATTTCGCGTTGCTCGCCATAAAACTGCTTGGTCGGAGCCTGGAGAAAGCCTGCAGCGACGGCACCGATGCCGACGCGCGCGCCGATGTCATGATGGGCGCGCTCGCGGCGGGCTGCGCATTCGGCACCGCCGGCACGGCGGCGGCGCATGCCGTGCAATACCCGGCAGGCGCCCTCACCCACACCGCCCATGGTTTGGGCGTGGCGACAATGATGCCTTACGTGATGACCTATAACAGCCGCGTCGCCGCTCACGAGATGGCAGAGATCGGCGCGGCACTTGGCTTGGAGACCAAGGCCAGAACCGCCGCCGAGATGGCAGCCGCCACAATCGAGGAGATCAGGCGATTGTTCGCGGCGATCGGTATTACGCCGACACTGGCGGATTTAGGCCTCCCCGCCGATAAGCTTGACTGGACAGCCGAGCAAGCGCTCGGCATCGACCGCCTGATCAAGAACAATCCGCGTGCCTTCGATCTCGGCACGATGCGACGCCTCGTCCAGGCTGCCCATGACGGCGACCTCGCCGCCTGCGTTATGTGAAAAACGGAACAAAGCGATGAATTTGAAGGCTCAGCAACTCGACCAGGATGGCTATGACGTGCGCGGTTTTTCGCACGGACTTTACATCGACGGCACTTGGCGGCCGTCCTCCGACGGTCGGCTCATCGATGTCGTCGATCCCTCCTCCGGGGCGGTGATCGCGGCAGTTCCCGATGCGACGGTCGAGGACGCCACCGCCGCCGTCGAGGCGGCGGCCAAGGCGGCCAAAGGATGGCGGGAGACGGCGCCGCGCAAACGCTCGGAAATCCTCAGGCGTTGTTTCGAACTGATGGTCGAACGCTCGGAAACGCTTGCCATGCTGATCTCGCTGGAGAACGGCAAGGCGTTGCGCGACGCGCGCGGCGAAGTGGCGTACGCCGCCGAGTTCTTCCGTTGGAATGCTGAGGAAGCGGTCCGCATCACCGGTGAGTTCGGCACCGCGCCCTCCGGCAGCAATCGCATCGTGGTCGATTATGAGCCGATCGGAATTTGCGTGCTGATCACACCGTGGAATTTTCCGGCCGCTATGGCGACCCGCAAGATCGCGCCGGCGCTGGCGGCAGGCTGCACTGTCGTCCTGAAGCCGGCAAGTGAAACACCGCTGACGGCCTATGCGCTGGCGGCACTCTACAGCGAAGCCGGCGTGCCTGCCGGTGTCGTCAACGTGCTGACCACGACCAGTCCCGGGCCGCTTACTTCGGCCATGCTCGCCGATCCGCGCGTCAGGAAGCTGTCCTTCACGGGGTCGACGGGTGTCGGCCGAACCTTGCTCGGCGAGGCTTCAAAGCATGTCATTTCGTGTTCGATGGAACTCGGCGGCAATGCCCCGTTTGTCGTCTTCGACGATGCCGAACTCGACGCCGCCCTCGACGGCGCGATGATCGCCAAAATGCGCAACGCCGGCGAAGCCTGCACCGCCGCCAATCGCCTCTATGTACAATCGGGAATTTATGATGCTTTTGCCGACGGGCTCCGCAAGCGTATGGCGGCACTTAAGGTGGGAGCGGGACCGAATGCAGACACAGAATGCGGGCCGATGATCACCAGAAAGGCTGTCGACAAGATCGACCGCCTGGTCAAGGACGCCGTGGGCCGGGGGGCCAAGGTGCTTTGCGGCGGGGCGATTTCGGAGGAAGAAGGGTTCTTCTATCCGCCCACAGTGCTGTCCGATGTGCCGCCCGATGCGGAGATGGCGCACGAGGAGATTTTCGGCCCGGTGGCACCCATCACACGCTTCGACACCGAGGCCGAGGCGATCGCACATGCTAACAACACGGAATATGGCCTGGCCGCTTATATATACACACGCGATATTGGACGCGGCATGCGGGTGGCGTCCGGGATCGAGGCCGGCATGATCGGTCTCAACCGAGGACTGATGTCGGATCCGGCCGCACCATTCGGAGGCGTCAAGCAGAGCGGCCTTGGCCGCGAAGGCGGCCAGCACCACGGCATCGCCGAGTTCATGGAGGCTAAATATATTGCCGTCACCTTCTGAACCGGCAGTCATGTCAAACGACCCTTTCCGCACGCGCGACCATGTGGCCGACTTTGACGATATCGTGGCCGACATAGTAAGCCGCAGCGCCGAAACCCGGGCGACCCTGCCGATGTCGGCTGATATCGCCTATGGCGAGGGCAAGGCCGAAAGGTTGGACCTCTTCTTTCCGCCCGGCGCGCGCAGGGATCTTCCCGTGCACATCTTCATCCATGGCGGCTACTGGCGCATGTTCTCCAGGAGCGACTATTCTTATGTAGCGAACACAGTCACCAAAGCTGGGGCGATCGCGGTCATCGTCGACTATGCGCTGATGCCCGAAGTCAGGATGGCGGCAATCGTCGACCAGGTCCGACGTGCCAAACAATGGGTGCTGGACAATATAGCCGCCCATGGCGGTGACCCTGCCCGGCTAAGCGTAAGTGGTCATTCGGCGGGCGCACACCTGGCCACATTCCTGTTCGAAAAGACGCCAATGCCATCGCGCATACGTGCGGCGCTGCTGCTAGGCGGCCTTTACGACCTCAAGCCCCTTCAGACGTCCTTCCTTCAGCCGCTAATCGGAATCACCGATGAGGAGGCAGCTGCCTTCACCCCAATGACGCGGTGGCATGACCCGGAGACGGCAGCGACCATTCTCGTGGGAGATCAGGAAACGTCACCTTTTCACCAGCAGGCCGCCGACTTCGGAAAGCGCTTGCGCGCGCAGGGGCACCTTGTCTGCGACCTCCGCCTGAATGACCGAAACCACATGAACAGCGCGCGTGATCTGGGCATCAGCGGCACACAATCTGGCGATTGCCTGATGGCGATGATCGAGGGAAACGGCCTATAGGACGGAACCTGGGGAAGCAGAGCCGCTTGACTGCCGGGCCAGACACTCCCGTCACTCAAGAAAGTACCGTCACGGGATCGCGGCACGCTACCGGCATCGGGCTGAGCTTTGCGGCAGGTGAATCCGGCAGAGGACACAACCGACGACTCCTCATCCTCTTTCTCCACACTGACGAACTGCACAGCGCATCAGAAAATCGAAATTGCCCCTGCCGCCCTGAGTCGCGATGGTCTTTACGCAAGCAGCCGGCTTAGGGCTGTGGAGGAAACGTCGTCGCGGCAAAGCCCCTGGGCAAGGCCGCTTTGGCACGCCGCTGGTTCAAACCGGCAGCGAGGGAGGGTCTGACTTGGCTGGTTCGGGCAAATCCGACACCGCGCGCTTGGGCATCAAAATGTCCCAGGAACTCGTCGTCGGCGCGATCTCGGCCGTCCTGTTCCTGGTGTTCTCGGCGACGCTCAACAATTTCCTGAGCCAGGGCAACATCCTTGCCATTCTCAAGAATGTCTCGATCCTCGGCACGCTGGCCGTCGGCATGGGGTTCATCGTCGTCGGGCGCGGCATCGACCTGACCATGGTGGCGGTGATGGTGGTCGGCGTCGCTCCGGGATCACGGCGCGCAGTGTCGGCTGGTCGAACCGCGTCACATAGGCCAGCGTCTCGCCACGGCGCACGAACTTGCCCTCGAGATCATTTGCCGAAGGAACGATCAGAGTTCCGCTTGCCTGCGCCCGTACCGTCAGCGCTTCGGCACGGTCGCGTGCGATGACAAGGTCGGCGCGTGCCAGCCTGAGTTCTTCGGCCACCACTTTGGCGTTGACCTTTTCCGAGACATCGAGTTTTTCGAGGCGGCGCTCAAGCTCCCCAACCCTCAAATCCAAGAGGACGGTCCGCGCTTCCAGCAACGGGTCTTCCAGCCGCAGGATCGGGTCGCCTCGCTCGATCCTGGCGCCGGGCGTCGCGACAATTTCCGCCACCACGCCATCGACACCGGCATTGACGACTCCGTCGCCCGGCAGCCATACGACGCCTTGCGCGGCGGTCGCGTAAGGCAGCGGGATGACAAAGAACGGCGAGGCTACCAGTGCGAGGCTGGCTGCAAC
>NZ_RZQI01001411.1:0-918 GCF_003998335.1 Mesorhizobium sp. M7A.F.Ca.CA.002.05.1.1
GTCCTTGACCATCGGGATGATCCGCTTGGCATCCGCCGGCGACCAGCTGGTGCAGCCATTGCTGCGACCGCCGGCATAGTCCACCAGCTTGCCGAACGGCACGAAGCCGTCATGGTCGGCGTGCGAGCTGTTCGGGTTTTTGCGCAGGCACATGCCATGCAGCACCTGGGCAGCGTGACCGCCGATCGCCCGCTGCCTGGCGTTCGCGGCTTCGCCTTCGCCGTCGAACTGGATGAAGGTGCGCTGGAAAACCGCGTCCTGCTTCGCGCCGGTGCGGTAATAGCCCTTGAACGAGGTTTTGGCCTCGCTGGTCATATAGGCGCCGCCGGCCGTCAACGATGAATCCATCGCATTGCCGAAGTTCTTCGCGCACCGTTTGCCGTTTGAAAAATCGACGACGCCTTTCAAATTCCGCCCGCTGCCGTGGCCTGACGAAATCGCGCTAAACGACTGGCTGGCCTCGCAGATGACGTAATAGCGACGGCCGAGCACGCCATTGCCCAGATCGCTGGGGCGTGTGGCATCCATGGCGAAGTAGCAGGGGTTCTTGACAGCGCCTTGCGCGACCTTCTTCCGGTAAAGCGCGCGGGCTCGTTCGAGGACAATTTGCGAGATCTGGCCGTCGCTGTCGCCGACATGAGCCTGCAGCCAGGCTGGAACGGCAGATGGTGCGGCAAAGGATCGGGCCGATACCGCCACGGCGATGACGACGAGAAGGCTGGCGACGACACCCAGAGAAACAGATCTCAACCGCACCGGATCAATTCTCCTTGTCGAAGCGAATGGCGATTTCTTGCGGCATTGCCGCGAGAATCGATCATAGATGGCCTCGCATTATCGGGCGAAACACATCTTGTTTAGCGTACCCGCATGAAGAGCCGTAAAGCAGGTCGATGCATGCAACGGCCTACGCCGACA
>NZ_RZQI01001412.1:0-918 GCF_003998335.1 Mesorhizobium sp. M7A.F.Ca.CA.002.05.1.1
CGGTGTCTTTCGCATCTGGCAGGACGGCGCCTTCCGCATCGAGCCGGTGGAACGGCGCCAGCCCGAACTGATCGTCGACAAGGAATTCCAGAACGGCGCCAAGAACGGTGACCTGGTGGAGGTCGAGCCGGCGCGGGCTTCCCGCTATGGGCTGCCGAGGGCCAAGGTGCTCAACGTGCTGGGCTCTCTGACCAGCGAAAAGGCGGTCTCGATGATCGCCATCCACGCGCACGACATTCCGCATATCTTCCCGGCCGACGTCATCGCAGAATCCGAAGCGGTCAAGCCGGCGACGCTGGATCACCGCGAGGATTGGCGCGACCTGCCGCTGATCACCATCGATCCGGCCGACGCCAAGGACCATGACGACGCCGTCTTCGCCACGCCGGATCTCGACGAGAAGAACCCCGGCGGCGTGGTTGCCACTGTCGCAATCGCCGACGTCGCCGCCTATGTGCGCTACGGCACGGCGCTCGACCGCGAAGCATTGAAGCGCGGCAATTCGGTCTATTTCCCGGATCGCGTCGTGCCGATGCTGCCCGAGCGCATCTCCAACGATCTCTGCTCGCTGCGGGAGGGCCAGGACCGTCCGGCGCTCGCCGTGCGCATGGTTTTTTCAGCCGAGGGCCGCAAGCTCAGGCACTCCTTCCATCGCGTCATGATGAAGTCGGCGGCAAAGCTCGCCTACCAACAGGCTCAGGCGGCAATCGACGGCGCGCCGGACGACAAGACAGGTCCGATCCTCAAAACCGTGCTGAAGCCACTGTGGGACGCCTATGCGATCCTCAAGCGCGGCCGCGACGGCCGCCAGCCGCTCGAACTCGACCTGCCGGAGCGCAAGATCGTGCTCAAGGCGGACGGCACCGTCGATCGCGTCATCGTGCCGGACCGGCTCGATGCCCATAAGCTCATCGAAGA
>NZ_RZQI01001413.1:0-913 GCF_003998335.1 Mesorhizobium sp. M7A.F.Ca.CA.002.05.1.1
CCGTTGGCGCTGCCGGCTATTGTCGCAGCGCTCGGCATTCTGGCGCTTTATGGCCGTGCCGGCTATTTCGCCGGCGTGCTTGCCCTGATCGGCGGCGGAAGCTGGCCGGGTATCTATGGCCTGTCCGGCATCCTCGTCGCCCATGTCTTCTTCAACCTGCCGCTGGCGACGCGGCTGTTCCTCGAGGCGCTGCAGACCATACCGGCCGACCAATGGCGGTTGGCGAGCCAACTCGGCATGGCGGCGCGGCCGGCGTTCCGGCTGATCGAATGGCCAACGCTGCGCGCCGCATTGCCCGGCGTCGCCGGGCTTGTGTTCATGCTCTGCATCACATCCTTCACGATCGTGCTGACGCTCGGCGGCGGGCCGGCCGCGACGACGCTGGAGGTCGGCATCTACCAGGCGCTGCGCTTTGATTTCGATCCCGCGCGGGCCGTTACACTGACGCTGTTGCAGATTGCCCTGACCTTTATCGTTGTGCTGGCCCTGACGCGCCTGGGCGCCAATGTGGTCGGCGACACCAATTTGCCGGTCGCGCAACGTCGGTATCTCTCAGTCCATCGGAGCGAGACCTGGTTGAACGCGCTACTCATCATCCTGGCGCTGCTGTTCGTCGTTGGGCCGATGGCGGCAACCGTGATGGCCGGGTTGGGTGCGGATCTCGGCCGGTTGGCCGGTGAGGCCACTGTCCGGCAGGCAACGCTGACCAGCGTGGTGCTGGCCTTCCTGTCGGCACTGCTCTCGGTGATGCTGTCGCTGGCGCTGACCATGGCGCGGCGGGCACTGGCGCTGAACCGCCGTGCCGGCGCAAAGACACTGCTCGAACACGCTGCCGATACAGGCGCCGGCTTTGTCCTTGTCGTGCCGCCGATCGTCGTCGGCGCCTGTATCGGCAGCGTGTTCGAGCAGTGTC
>NZ_RZQI01001414.1:0-912 GCF_003998335.1 Mesorhizobium sp. M7A.F.Ca.CA.002.05.1.1
AGAGGCAGCAATTGGCGTTGGCATTCTGCCGACGTGTCGGCAACTGCGTCATCGCCGGGAGGTCCATCGAAGTTGAATTTCATCATTCAGCGCCCCCCTCGCCATCAATCAAAGTGTTTATATAACTAAATTCATTCCTCCTGATATACAATAGAGGTGGTACCAAAGCATAAGAGGCTTCGGTGGGCCTGGGAAGAACAGGACGATGCCAGGCTTTATGCTTCCCCTGGGTCAGGTTTGTCCTTCTGACAGGATCTATCGGGGTGCTTCAACCCATCGATCTCTGCGGCCGGTCGAACTCTTCAGCCAGGGCCGCATGCCACCATCCACCGAATGCACGGCACGAGCGGCTGCATTGCCTTCTGCAACCGCTCGCTGGATAGTCTCGGCATGTTGGCGACCCTGGCGACTCACTGGCCGCAAATTCTGGCGATCATCTCCGTGGTGATGGCGACGGTCGGCATCGTCCATGCCGTCATGACCAAGGAAGATGTCCGCGCCGCCACCGGCTGGGTCGGCGTGATGGTGCTGTCCCCGATCCTCGGCGTGCTGATCTATGCCGTCGCCGGCATCAACCGCATTCGCCGCGCCACGATCACCGCCCAGCGCCCGTTTGCCGATGGCGCGATGTCCGCCAAGCACGAGCGCGACGTCGCTGTCGAAGAGGCCCTGATCGTCGAGCGCTACGGGCAACGATTCACGGGCTTGCGGACATTGGGCGACAGGGTGGCGCGGCGCGCGCTCAATCCTGGAAATGCAATCGATGTGCTGGAGACCGGCGACGAGGCCTATGCCGCCATGTGCGCGGCCATCGATGGTGCCGAGCGCAGCGTCCTGCTCGAGACCTATATTTTCGACAATGACGCCGTCGGCCTGCTCTTCGTCCAGGCGCTTGCCGGCGCCGTCCACCGC
>NZ_RZQI01001415.1:0-910 GCF_003998335.1 Mesorhizobium sp. M7A.F.Ca.CA.002.05.1.1
GTCGAGCAGCTTCAGGATCTCGCGGATTTCGGATGCTTTCATGCGCGACGCGCGCGAAGCCAACAGATTCATAAGGGTCACGACACGCCTCCCCAAACGCTGCAATATAGGTCAACTTGGCTGACCTATATCCCCTCTTGGCCGCGAATTGAAGTGTGCCTGAACGATTTCCCGAATGCGCCAGCGCGGGCGCACTGCTCGAACGCCGCGAGCAGTTCCACAAAAAATGTGCAGCGGTTTCCGTCCGCCTAAAGGCTCTTCTTGTAGCCGAGATGGCTGCCGGTGAAGCCGAGGCTTTCGTAGAAACGGTGCGCGTCCGCCCGCCCCTTGTCGGTGGTCAGTTGGACGAGGCTGCAGCCCCGCGCCCGGCACGCGTCGATCGCCCATACGATCATCTGCCTGCCGATGCCGTCCGAGCGCCTGTGGCCGGCAACCCGAACCGCCTCGATCTGGCCGCGCCAGGCGCCTTTGCGCGAGAGCCCGGCAAGGAAAGAAATCTGCAAGGTACCGATCACTTCGGCCCCGTCGACAGTCACCGCCAGCAGCTGATTGGGATCGGCGTCGATGGCGTTGAAAGCATCGACATAGCCTTGGGCCAGCGGCATGGAAGCGTCCTCGCGGCCGGCGCCAAGCGGATCGTCGGCCAGCATGGCGATGATGTCAGGCAGGTCGGAGGCCTGCGCACGGCGGAAGGTGATCATGGTGTCGAGATATCGCGAGGCACTGGTGGCCGCAAGATTTGAATATGCTCTCCACCGGGCGCTGGTGCCGCCCCTCATCTGCCTGCCGGCATCTTCTCCCCGTATAGTGACGGGGAGAAGGACGCTGTGTCAGATGATTTCGCCAAATCGCCAGCGTCGCAGAAAAAGCGCCAACGTGGCGGCCGGCCCCTTTCTCCCCGTCACTATAC
>NZ_RZQI01001416.1:0-910 GCF_003998335.1 Mesorhizobium sp. M7A.F.Ca.CA.002.05.1.1
GTCTTCAGCATGCCGAAGAACTGGTGCACATCGGTCAGCCGGCTCCAGCGGTCGCGCAGATCGTCGAGATTGGCGGCCGCTGGAGCCGGCTGACCGATGTGCACCAGTTCTTCGGCATGCTGAAGACGCTGAAGCTCAGCCGCCGGCAGGCGGTGCGCCTGGTCGGGCAAGACTATGCCTGGCAGCTCGACAATGATGCCGTCCGTGCCATGTTTCATCACGCTGCGGAGGGCGAGATGCCGATCATGTGCTTTGTGGGAAACCGCGGCTGCATCCAGATCCATTCCGGTCCGATCAAGTCGATCAAGCCGATGGGGCCATGGATCAACGTGCTGGACGAAACCTTCCACCTGCATTTGCGCACCGACCACATCCAGGAGGTCTGGGCGGTGCGCAAGCCGACCAAGGACGGTCATGTCACCTCGCTTGAGGTCTATGATTCCGACGGCAAGATGTTCATCCAGTTCTTCGGCAAGCGTCATGAAGGCGAAAGCGAGCGGGATGACTGGCGCTTCCTGGCGGAAAACCTGCCGCGCATCCCAAGCCCGACCGCAGCCTGAGGAAAATGCGATGCGTTTTTTCCCAAGATTGTCGACCGTGCGCGGATCTATTTTCCGGCCGGTGATCGGTCTCTCCATGGCTGTTATCGCACTGCAATCCGCCAGCGCCATGGAAGGCACGGCCGTGTTTGCCGATCCTTCGAAAATCGTGGCCGTTGGCGGCTCGATCACCGAGATCGTCTATGCGCTCGGCGAGGAAAAGCATCTGGTGGCTCGCGATTCCACCAGCCGGTACCCAAAGGCGGCGCTTGAGCTGCCCGATGTCGGCTATATGCGTGCGCTGTCACCGGAAGGCGTGCTCTCGGTCAACCCGACCGGCATCCTGGCGTTGCATGGCAGCGGTCCCAAGG
>NZ_RZQI01001417.1:0-908 GCF_003998335.1 Mesorhizobium sp. M7A.F.Ca.CA.002.05.1.1
GTTTCCGTGCTCGCTGGCGCGATCTTGTCTGCCGCGGCGGCGTTCGCATCCGGTTGCGGAGCGCGCACCAGGGTTGGCCTCTCGAGGGCCCTGATCAGATCAGCGATGGTCGGGTTCAAGCCCTTGCGGCGCGCGATGGCACGTGCATGCGGCAGGCCATGTCGCCCGATCAGCGCGATGAGATCGATGTCGCTGACGGCGCGTGAGCGGATGAGCAGCGGCGCGGCAATGTCGACCGGTTCCTCGCAAAGGCGGCGCACCAGGGCGGCGGGGGCGTATTCGCATTCGGAAAGGGCGGCTGCCACGTAACGGCGAGATTCGACGGACACGTCATTGAACAGCGGCAGCGTCAGGTCTTCGAGTTGACCGATCTCGCGGCGTGATGGGCGGGTGAGCGAACAGAACGCCGACACTGCGGCGCGGAACAGCCTTTCGGCCTTTCCCGAGTCTTTTCGCACCGCGATTTGCCTGAAGTCCGAAGATGACACGAAGGATACGCCCGTACTCGACACAACCTTGACGACGCTCGACCGGGACCGTGCCGGTTCCGAGAGTGCCAAGAACAAAGTTCAAGTTAGCGACGATCCGTTAGCGTTCCGTTAACCCTCTGCCGGCCTTAATGACATTTGGAGGCGTTGCGTTGTGCTCCGGGGAAACCGAGAGGAATGCGCGAACCATGGGCATGGTACTGTCTTTCGTGCCGCGTACGGCACCAAACACCAGAGTAAAGCAAACCGCCGAAATGCCGGCAGCGGTGATCATCTTTCCCGGCATCCGCTACGAGCGGCCGCATGCCGGCGAAGTGCGGCCGGTCGATCCCGACAAGCCGGGTTCGCCAGGACCAAAACCGGTCCCGCACCACTGAGTTTCGGCGGCCACGGACCTTTGGTCCGGGATCATGTCTAGTG
>NZ_RZQI01001418.1:0-908 GCF_003998335.1 Mesorhizobium sp. M7A.F.Ca.CA.002.05.1.1
GTTATAAGGAGGCGTTTGTTAACCAGCGGAAACAGATTCGAAACAGAAACGAGCGTTTTGCGAAATCTTCTCGAAACATGACGTTGGGATAAGCGGCCATCGAACTGGAGCCGGCCAACCGGCAGAGAGAGGGGACTTCATCATGCATACCGCCATTTCCGCCAAGCTTATCAACATCACCGCCGCTGCCTTGACTGGTGCAGCACTGCTGCTCGGCGCCGGCTCGGGTGCGGCGCACGCCGCCAACAAGATCGTGGCACGCGTTTCGCTTTCGCAGCAGATCATGGAAGTCTCCGTCGACGGCCGGCCGACCTTCGCCTGGAAAGTCTCCACCGGCGACCGGGCCCATGTGACGCCGACCGGCTCGTTCAAGCCGACCCGCATGCATGAGATGTGGTATTCGAAGAAATACGACAACGCCCCGATGCCGCACTCGGTCTTCTTCAGCGGCGGCTATGCGGTACACGCGACCTACGCGATCAAGCGCCTCGGCCAGCCGGCTTCGCATGGCTGCGTGCGGCTGCACCCCGACAACGCGGCCGATTTCTACCAGCTCGTCGAAACCTTCGGGGCGACCAACACCAGCATCGTCATCGTCAAGTAGCAGGCTGGAAACGGTGGCGTGTCAGCATGCTGGCGCGCCTCGAGGCTCCCACCGGAAAACGCTGCGGTATGAGCACAGCTCGAACCGAGGTATTGCGTACAGCTCAAACCGGCGGAGCCCAGCCAAAAAGAAAAGAGGCCGGAAAGTTTCCGGCCTCTTTTCTTTTGCATTTGTCCTGCGCATTTCCGGGCAGGAAGCCCCACCCTAGCTCGGCAGTGCCGGCATCAGCTTGGGATCCGGCTTCTCCGCCAAATGAGGCAGGTCCTTGCTGGCGATGAAGGGGTAGAACATGGGCACGACGAAG
>NZ_RZQI01001419.1:0-902 GCF_003998335.1 Mesorhizobium sp. M7A.F.Ca.CA.002.05.1.1
GCCCACGGCGGTGGCCAAACGGCCGCCGGCGAACCCACGGTCGCCGCTGGCAGTGGCGTTCCCGAGGGCTGTGGAATTCGCTCCCGAAGCAACGGAGAAGGTGCCGAGGGCGGCGGAGCCGGCTCCCGTGGCCTGGGTGCTGGCGCCGATCGCGACCGCGTTGGTGTTGGTTGCGGCCGCACCGGCCCCCAGCGCCATCGAGGCCGCGCTCGAGGCCGCCGCGTTCTTGCCTAAAGCCACCGCGTTTCCTGCAGATGAAACGGATTGGCGTCCTATCGCAATGCTGTCGACCTGAGATGCCCTGACGTCCGTGCCGATGGCGATGGCGCTCTCTTCAAGGGCGCCCATTCCCGCAACAGTTCGGTTGCCAAGATTGACGGCGTTGATCGCCGTTGCGGTCGCCTGGAAGCCGATGGCGATGGCATTCTGGTTGCTTGCGACGGCGCTATTGCCTTGGGCAAGCGAATCCAGCCCGGACGCTGTTGCACCAAACCCGAGCGCGGTGGCGCGCAGTCCGGTCGCCCGGGTAACATAGCCGATCGCCGTCGAGTTCGTTCCGTCCGCACGCGCGTTCAGGCCAAAGGCGGCCGCGCCTGCGGCTGCAACCGAGTTGACGCCAATGGAGCTTGCTCCATCCGCAGTAGCTTGGGCGTTCCCGCCTAACGCGAGGGCGTTGACGCCGGTTGCCTTCGCAAAGACACCTATGCCTATGGAGTTGAGGCCATTGACACTCATCGAATAGCCGATGGCGATCGAAGCATCGCCCGTTGCGCTGTTGGAGGTGCCCAATGCCACGCTGTTCGCGCCATTCGCCTGGGTGCCGTTACCGATGGCGACGGCGTTGCCGGCTGTCGCGGTTCCGCCGCAGGCCTGATATTGCGCCTTCGCGATCGGCATGGCTG
>NZ_RZQI01001420.1:0-901 GCF_003998335.1 Mesorhizobium sp. M7A.F.Ca.CA.002.05.1.1
GTGGGCCGAGCCGCTCCAATAGGTGCCGATGTCGATCTGGTTGGAGGCGACCATCTGGTTCCAGTCGTTTTCCGAGCTCCAGAAGGTCTTGATCTGCGGCATCAGCGAGGTCAGCTTCGTCTTGACCGCATCCATATCCTTGATGTCGTTGATGTTCTGGCCAGTGGCGATGGCGCCGAACTGCACCGCTTCAACGGCATCATCGCGAATGACGACGCGGCCCTTGTGGGCGGCATCCCACATTTCGGCGATGCTCGTCGGTGGCTTGTCGAAGGACTTTTCGTTGATGGCGAGTGCGGTGAGGCCCCATACCCACGGCACGCCATAGACCTTGCCGTCATGGACGAGCATCGGCGATCCCGCCTTGTCCTTGCTGATGTCGGCATAGTTCGGCAGCTTGGAAACGTCGATCGGCTGGATCAGTTTCCCGGCCATCGCCTGGTCGTTGAAGGCCGCGTTGATCATGACCACGTCATAGAGGCCGGGATTGGTCCGGATCTTGGTCAGCATTTCCTGTTCGGAATTGAAGAAGTCGTTGACGACTTTGTTGCCGGTCGCCTTTTCGAAAGCCTCGACGGCCCACGGTTCATCGGCGCCGTAACCCTTCCAGTTGAGCACATGCACTTCGTCGGCCTTGGCGGCGAACGCAAGTGCGGAGGTAAAGACGGCGGTCGCCGTCAGCAGAGCAGTCAAATCAGGCATGCGCATGGTTGGTTCCTCTCTGTGGGTTTGCCCGGTTCCCGGGCTTGTCAGGCTTTTCCAGCTGTTATGCATTGGCCTTCTGTGTCCGGCCTGCTCCCGATGGATCGGCGGCATGGCTCAGGAATGTCTGGATTTCGCGGTTCGTCGGCGCCGAGGAGCCACCATGGCGGGGAACCGAAATGGCCGCCGCCGCCTTGGC
>NZ_RZQI01000141.1:0-9695 GCF_003998335.1 Mesorhizobium sp. M7A.F.Ca.CA.002.05.1.1
ACATTCGTCATCGCTAAAGTTTAAGCTGCCGCATCCGCGCTGTTCTGCTATGGTTTGACGACCAGAAATCGTCAGGCCGGGGTGGAAATCTCGTGAGGCCGATCGAGACGCGATACGCCCGTAGCGGCGATATGAGGATCGCCTATCAGGTGGTCGGGCAGGGATCGCTCGATCTGGTCTTCGTGCCGGGCTTCATTTCCAACCTCGACCTGCACTGGGAAGACGAGGGCTATACCAGGCTCTTGAAGCGGCTTTCGGCATTCTCGCGGCTGATCCTGTTCGACAAGCGCGGCACGGGTCTGTCCGACCGCGTCGACGCGCATAACCTGCCCAGTCTCGAAACGCGGATGGACGATGTGCGCGCGGTTTTGGACGCTGCCGGCAGCGGCCGTGCAGCCCTGCTCGGCTCCTCCGAAGGCGCGCCGATGGCGATGCTGTTCGCCGCCACCTATCCGGAGCGGACGCGGGCGCTGGCGCTCTATGGCGGCTATGCGCATTTCCACAAATGGGTGATGTCGCCCGAACGCCTCGACGCTTTCATCGAGATGGCGGAGACAGCCTGGGGCACCGGCGCCACTCTGCCCCATTTCGCGCCGAGCCGGGTCGACGACGCGCATTTCGCCCAGTGGTGGGCACGTTTCGAACGATTGTCGGCGAGCCCGACGGCGGCGGCGGCGCTGGCGCGCATGAACGCCGACGTCGACATCCGCCACATCCTGAACGTGATCAGCGCGCCGACGCTTGTGATTCATCGCCGCAACGATGCGCGGGTCGACCCCGATGCCAGCCGCTTCCTTGCACAGAAGATTCCCGGCGCCCGGCTGGTCGAGATTGCCGGACGCGACCATCCGATCTGGACCGGCGATGTCGACGGGGTGGCCGACTTGATCGAGGAATTCCTGACCGGCGAGCGCGCCGTAGGCGAAGTGGACCGCGTGCTGGCGGCACTTCTGGTGACACGCATCTACGATACGGCGCGGCTCGGCGACCGCATGTGGAGCGAACGCAGCCAACGCTTCCAGGAAACCTGGCGGCTGCTGGTCGGACGCCATGGTGGGCGCTCTGTGGGCCTGCATGGCGAGTTGATGATTTCGCGCTTCGACGGCCCGGCACGCGCCATACGCTGCGCGGCAGCCCTGCGCGAGGCGGCGCAGGAAATCGGCGTGGCAAGCGCGCAAGGGGCGCATGTCGGCGAGATCGAAATGCGCGGTCCGCCCGTCGGGATGACGGCGCGGGTGGCGATGCAACTGGCCGCCCATGCCGGCCGCGGCGACATTATCGCGTCGCGTCTGATCGCCGATCTGGCGGCTGGGTCGGGCCTGCATTTCACCGACGCCGGGCGCATCAGCGTCGACGAGTTGGAGGAGCCGCTGGCGCTGGTCCATGCGACGTCCGAACAGCATCTGGAACCCGCCTGCCGGCCCAAACCCAGGGTTGCCGAGCCGGCCGCATTGACGGCGCGCGAAAGCGAGGTGGTGAGCCTCGTCGCCGACGGCAAGAGCAATGCCGCGATCGCCGCCGAATTGAGGCTGAGCGAACACACGGTCAAGCGCCATGTCGCCAACATACTGCTCAAGCTGGACCTGCCGTCGCGGGCGGCGGCGGCGGCGTTTTCGGCCAGGCACCCTGGCCCGCACGGGCCATGAGAGCCATGGCGCTTTCGGGCGAAGCGGCCATGGGCGGGTAAGCGCTATCAATTCTCTCCATGCAGGCCAGGCGGATGTCGTCGGGAAAGGTGCTGCGAACGGAGGAGGAAATGCTGACGTCGAACCAAACACTCAAATCGCTTGCGATAGCGGCAAGCGTCGGAGCGCTGTTCGCTATCGCTCCCGCAAAGGCCGAGGATGCGTCCGCGGCGGCTGCCTACAAGGATATCGAGGCGACGCTCGGCTCGGTGCCGGACATGTTCAGAACGCTGCCGGATGTGGCCGTTGCCGGCGCTTGGGCCGAGATCAAGGGCGTGCAGCTCAACCCGAAGACGGCGCTTGACGGCAAGACCAAGGAGCTTTTGGGCCTCGCCGTCGCGGCGCAGATCCCATGCCAGTATTGCATCTATTTCCACACCGAGGCGGCCAAGCTCAACGGCGCCAGCGACGAGGAGATCAAGGAGGCGGTCGCGATGTCCGCGATCGTGCGCCACTGGTCGACGATGCTCAACGGCAGTCAGGTCGATCTGACGACCTTCAAGAAGCAGGCCGACGACGTGTTCGCGGCCGTCAAGGCGAAGTCGCAGTGAGGAAATCCCTGCCCGGCGACGAGCGCCGGGCAGCCCTTCGACCATCAACCGCCCGGTCGCAAGACGGGCCAATGGAGGATGACATGCTGACCAAGACCCAAACAGTGGATGGCGCATCGATCAAGAAGGCCATCGAAACCCGTGACGGCAAGATGCTGTCGAGCTTCTATGCCGACGACGCGCTGGTGCGGGTGATCGACCGCAACAACCCGCCGAGCAAGCCGCGCGAGATCCGCGGACGCGCGGCGATCACCACATTCTGGGACGACATCTGCAGCCGGGCGATGACCCACAAGGTCGACACCACCATCGCCGACGGCGACAGCCTCGCCTTCACCCAGGCCTGCGCCTATCCGGACGGCACCAAGGTGTTCTGCGCGGCGATGCTGGAGCTGAAAGACGGGCGGATCGCAAGGCAGACCGTCGTGCAGGCCTGGGACGAGTAGACCAACAGCCTGTGGATCAACCGCGGCCTGGGCCGCAAACCTGGAGGAGAAGACGATGTTCAGCGCCAGATGGCAGATCGACGCCAAGTTCGGGCACAAGCAGACCGTGCTCGACCTGTTGAAGAAATGGGAACGCGAGATCGGCTCGCAGGTCGGCATCGACGAGCTGGAATTCCAGATCATGACCGGTTCGATCGGCGCGCGGGAGGCGACGGTCGAGTCCCATCACCAGGTCGAAAGCCTGGCCCAACTGGAGGCGTTCTTCGCCAAGATCGGCAAGATCGACGCGCATGCCAAATGGGGCAAGGAGATCGAGCCCTATGTCGTGTCGGGCACCAGCCTGTGGAATATTTATCGCATTGTGGAGTAGTGACTCTTCTCCCCGTTTCACGGGGAGAAGATGCCGGCAGGCAGATGACGGGCGGAGCCCGCTTTGCCAGGGACGCGCTGCCCCTCATCCGGCCCTTCGGGCCACCTTCTCCCCGTAAAGCGGGGAGAAGGGAAGGCGCTAGCTGTGAGCCACCATCACATGGCGCACGGCGGTGTAGTCTTCCAGCGCGTAGAGCGACATGTCCTTGCCGTAGCCGGACTGTTTCAGCCCGCCATGCGGCATCTCGTTGGTCAGCATGAAATGCGTGTTGATCCAGGTGCAGCCATATTGCAGGCGGGCGGCCGTCGCCATGGCGCGCGAGACATCCTTGGTCCATACCGATGACGCCAGGCCGTAGTCGCTGTCATTGGCCCAGTTCACCGCGTCGTCGACTTCCGAAAAACGAGTAACCGAGACGACCGGGCCGAACACTTCGCGGCGGACAATCTCATCTTCCTGCAGCGCGCCGGCGACGACGGTCGGCTGGTAGTAGAAGCCAGAACCCTCGCCCGGCTTGCCGCCGGTGGTGATCTCGATGTGCTTCAGTTCCGAGGCGCGCTCGACGAAACTCGACACGCGGTCGCGCTGGCGGCGGGAGATGAGCGGGCCGATCTCGTTTTCAGTGTCGTCGGGACGGTTGTATTTGATGGTCGAGACGGCCGAGGAGAGATCGGCGACGAGTTTGTCGTAGATCTTCTTGCCGGCGTAGATGCGGCAGGCGGCGGTGCAGTCCTGGCCGGCATTGTAATAGCCGAAGGCACGCAGACCGCTGACCACGGCGCCAAGATCGGCGTCGTCAAAGACGATGACCGGTGCCTTGCCGCCGAGCTCGAGATGCGTGCGCTTGACCGACTTGGCGGCCGCCTGCAGCACTTTCTTGCCGGTGGCGACGTCGCCGGTGATCGAGATCATGTTGACCTTGGGATGATTGATCAGCGTGTTGCCGACGCTGTCGCCGCGGCCGAGGACGACATTGACCACGCCTTCCGGCAGGATTTCCGCAAGTATCTTGGCAAGCTTCAGCGCCGTCAGCGGAGTCTGCTCCGACGGCTTGAAAACGACCGTGTTGCCGCCGGCGATCGCCGGCGCCAGCTTCCAGGCCATCATCATCAGCGGGTAGTTCCACGGCGCGATGGAGGCGACGATGCCGATCGGGTCGCGCCTGACCATCGAAGTATGGCCGGGAATGTATTCGCCGGCCACGACGCCCGGCATCGAACGGACGGCGCCGGCGAAGAAGCGGTAGCAGTCGACGATCGCCGGGATTTCGTCATTGAGCACAGCGTTGATCGGCTTGCCGCAATTGAGCGCCTCGAGCGTGGCGAACTCCTTCGCGTCGGCTTCGATGCGGTCGGCGATCTTCAGCAAATAGCCGGAGCGTTGCGCCGGCGTGGTGCGCGACCACAAGACGAACGCCTGTTCGGCGGCGGTGACCGCCGCCTCGATCTGCGCCTGGCTGGCCTCGGGCAGGTTGAGGATGGTCGCCCCGGTCTTTGGATTGAGGATCGGCTCCTCGGTCTCGGTGCCCTTCTCGAATTTCGAGCCGATCAGCATCTGGGTGTCCATTGGATTCTCCCTTAACAGGAGCGAGTAGCGAGTAGCTGAAAGCGAGCAGGGTTGACCGTCGATGATCCCTACTCGCTGTTCGCTACTCCCTATTCGCTGTTTTTCATTTCCCACTTCCGGCGATCTGGTCGCCGTCACGGGTGAGGTAATAGGCGGCAAGGATCGGCAGCAGCGTCACCAGCACCACGACCATGGCGACGACATTGGTGACCGGGCGCTGGCGCGGGCGGATCAGCTCTTCCAGCATCCAGATCGGCAGCGTCTGCTGCTGTCCGGCGGTGAAGGTGGTGACGATGACCTCGTCGAAGGACAGCGCGAAGGCCAGCATGCCGCCGGCAAGCAGTGCCGTGGCGATGTTGGGCAGCACGACATGGCGAAAAGTCTGAAAACCGTCGGCGCCGAGATCCATCGACGCCTCGATCATCGATCCGGAGGTGCGGCGAAAGCGGGCGACGGCATTGTTGTAGACGACGACGACGCAGAAGGTGGCGTGGCCGAGCACGATCGTCCAGAACGAGAACGGGATATCGGCGAGCGAAAAGGCCGAGCGCAGCGCGATGCCGGTGATGATGCCGGGCAGGGCGATCGGCAGGATGACCAGCAGCGAGATGGTTTCGCGGCCGAAGAATTTTGTCCGCGACACCGCCGCCGAACAGAGCGTTCCGAGGACCAAAGCAATCGCAGTCGAGATCGAGGCAACCCTGACCGATAGCGACAGCGCCTGCCAGACATCCGGCCGGTTCCAGGTCACGGCGAACCATTGCGTCGTCAGCCCTGGCGGCGGCCAGACGAAGCTCTTCTCCTCGGTGGTGAAGGCGTAGACGAAGATCAGCAGGATCGGCAGATGCAGGAACAGCAGGCCGCAGGCGGCGGCTATCTTCAGGCCGAGCGGAGCCGACTGGGAACCATCAGAGCGCATCGAAGGCCCCCATGCGCTTGGCGCCCCAGAGGTAGAAGCCCATGATGACGATCGGCACCACGGTGAAGGCGGCGGCGAGCGGGATGTTGCCGGCGGTGCCTTGCTGCGAATAGACGGCTTGGCCGATGAACAGCCGCGAGGTGCCGATGATCTGCGGGATGATATAGTCGCCGAGCGTCAGCGAGAAGGTGAAGATCGAACCGGCGACAATGCCCGGCAGGGCCAGCGGGAACAGCACGTTGCGGAAGGTCTGTCCCGGCGAAGCCCCCAAATCGGACGAGGCCTCGACAAGATTGCCGGGCACGCGCTCGAGCGCCGCCTGTACCGGCAGGATCATGAACGGCAGCCAGACATAGACGAAGACGATGAAGGTGCCGGTGAACGATACCGACAGCGAATTGCCGCCGACAATCGGCAGCGACAGCCATGCGTCGAGAACCCACAACAAATGCAGCTTGGCGAGCAGCCAGGTGAGGATGCCCTCCTTGGCCAGGATCAGCTTCCAGGCGTAGATCTTGACCAGATAGCTCGACCACAGCGGCAGCATGATGCCGAGATAGAACAGCGCCTTCCAGCGACCGCGCGCATAGCGCGCCGCGTAATAGGCGATGGGGAAAGCGATGACGGCCGAGGCCAGCGTGACCAGGGCCGCCATCGTCACCGTGCGCAGGATGATGTCGAGATTGGCGGCCTGGAACAGGTCGCCATAAGTCTTCAGCGTGAACTCACGGTTGATGAGGCCGGAAAACTCGTCGATGGAGAAAAAGCTCTGCGCCAGGAGCGCAAACAGCGAGCCGATATAGACGATACCCAGCCACAGAACCGGAGGCAGCAGCATGAGCAGCAGCAGGACCTTCGGCTTGCGCCAGAAAAGGTCCGATAGCGCGCCGCGCAAGCCGCCGCTGCCGGGCAGGATGGCGGGCGCTGTTGCACGCATCATGGCGGCGTCGAGGCTCATGCCGGCTCGTCCATCAGATGCAGGTGCTCGCGGTTGAAGGTGAGCACCACCGCCTCGCCTTCCCCAGGCAAGGCCGTGCCGGCGGGCACGATGGCGTGCAGCCGCAGCCCGTCGGCGTCGAGCGCCAGCTTCGTCGTGGCGCCGAGATAGTTGGTCGAGACGAGGCGGGCGGATACGCCTTCGCCACTTGTGCCCGCGCTGGCCGCGCGGCCGACACGAATGGATTCAGGGCGCAGGCTGCCCCAGCGATGCTGGCCGGAATAGCGCTGGACGAAATCCGGCGGCAGCACGTTGGAGGAGCCGACGAAATCGGCGACGAAGCGCGTCTTCGGTCGCTGGTAGATATCTTCCGGCGTGCCGACCTGCATGATTTTGCCATCGTTGAAGACGGCGACGCGGTCGGCCATCGACAGCGCTTCGCCCTGGTCGTGGGTGACGAAGACAAAGGTGATGCCGAGCGCCTTCTGCAGCGACTTCAACTCCTCCTGCATGTTCTCGCGCAATTTGAGGTCGAGCGCGCCGAGCGGCTCGTCGAGCAACAGCACCTTTGGCTGGTTGACCAGCGCACGGGCGAGTGCCACGCGCTGGCGCTGGCCGCCGGAAAGCTGGCCGGGGCGGCGGGCGCCATAGCCGGGCAGCCGCACCAGTGACAGCGCTTCTTCCGCCGCCTTGTGCCGCTGAGCCTTGCCGACACCCTTGACCATCAGCCCGTAGGCGACGTTGTCGAGCACGTTCAGATGCGGGAACAGCGCATAGTCCTGGAACACGGTGTTGACGTTGCGGCGATAGGGCGGAACGCCCTCGGCGCGTTCGCCGAAGATCGAGATCGAGCCCGATGTCGGCTGCTCGAAGCCGGCGATGAGGCGCAGGCAGGTGGTCTTGCCGGAACCTGACGGGCCGAGCATGGCGAAGAATTCGCCCGGCACGATGTCGAGATCGACCGCGTCGACGGCGCGCACGCTGCCGAAATGGCGCGAGGCTTTCTGGAAGGAGACGGCGGAGGTCATGGGCTGTCCTGATCTGTCAGGCAAATCAATTCGGGCTGCGGTGCAGCGTTCTTCTAGCGGGCGTTTGCGCTGCCCCTCATCCGCCTGCCGGCACCTTCTCCCCGTACAGTGACGGGGAGAAGGGAAGCACTCCAAGGCCGGTGACCCCCCTCTCCCCGCTTCTTCACGGGGAGAGGGCAAGGTGAGGGGCGGCGCTGCACTCTCAGGCGAAGCGCGGAATCACCTTCCGCCGATGACGCCGATATAGTCCGACACCCAGCGGTAGTACGGCACGCATTGGTCGTTCTGGGTGGCGCATTTCGACACCGGGGTCTTCCAGAACTTGATCTTGTCGAAGTTCTCGTAGCCGTTGGTCTTGCAGCCCTCGTCGGTCAAAAGCTCATTGCCCTTGCAGGCGGCGGGCACCACGGGCAGCGAACCGAACCAGGCCGAGACGTCGCCCTGCACCTTGGGCGACAGCGAATGTTCCATCCACATATAGGCGCAGTTGGGGTTGGCCGAATCGGCTTCCATCATCGTGGTGTCGGCCCAACCGGTCGCACCCTCCTCCGGAATGGTGGACGCTATCGGCTTCTTGGCGGCGACCAGCGTGTTGACCTGGAAAGGCCACGAGCCGGAAGCGACGACGCCCTCGTTCTGGAAATCGTCGACCTGAATGGCGGCGTCATGCCAGTAGCGGCCGACCAGCGTGCGCTGGACGCGCAGCAGGTCGAGTGCCGCCTTGTACTGGTCCTCGTTCAATTCGTAGGGATCCTTGATGCCGAGTTCCGGCTTGTGGAACATCAGATAGTTGGCGGCGTCCGCGACGTGGATCGGCCCGTCATAGGCCTGGACGCGGCCCTTGTTGGACTTGCCGTCCGGCAGCTTCATTTCCTCGAAGACGACATTCCAGCTCTTGGGAGCTTCCTTGAACACGTCGGTGTTGTACATCAGGACGTTCGGACCCCACTGGTAGGGAACGCCGTAATGGGCGCCGCCAACGGTGAACCACGGCGCGTCCTTGAGGCGCTCGTCGACCGTTTTCCAGCTCGGGATGAGATCGGTGTTGATCGGCTGCACGCGCTTGCCGGCAACGAGGCGCAGCGAAGCATCGCCCGAAGCCGTGACGAGGTCGAAACCGCCCTCATTCATCAGCGAGACCATCTCGTCGGAGGTGTTGGCGGTCTTGACGTTGACCTTGCAGCCGGTCTCCTTCTCGAAGGAGGTCACCCAGTCATAGCCCTTGTCGGTTTCGCCGCGCTCGATGTAGCCCGGCCAGGCAACGATATTGACCTGGCCCTCGCCCTTGCCAAGTTCCTTGACCTGGGCGACGGCTTGACCGGAGAAGGTCAGCGCGACCGTCAGAGCAGTGCACGACTTCAGGAATGAATTCATTGTCGATCTCCCATTTAGGCGCCTGGCCCCGAAGGCCGGTTTCGGTCTTCGCTAGGGGTCACGCGCGGACTGAAAACTGTCAGTTCGTCCGTTGGGCTTGATGCCGCTCTGATGGCGGCTTTGGTCCCTGAACCGGAAAGTGCTTTGAAAATTCCGGTTTCGCAAATTCATTTATCAGAAGGGCGATATCGGTTTTTCCGATAGGTTGGCAGCCGATCTCTCAGGGACGCTGGCGAACCGTCCGTTGCGACTGGGCAAGACCGATGAAATCGCGCGCGGCCTGCGGCAGACCGGAGCCGCGCCGCCAGACCATGCCGACCTGGACCACCGGCAAGGAGCCGGAAATATCGCGCGATTCGATGCGGTCGCCTTCCAGCGACCAGGGCCGGTAGACGAGGTCGGGCAGCAGCGCCACACCGGCGCCGGTGGCGACCAGACTGCGCACGGCTTCCACGGAACGGGTGCGGAAGGCGACATGCGGCTTGGCGCCGATTGCCGTCAGCAGCTTGCCGGTATTCTCCTCGATCTCGTCGACGGTCAGCATGATCAGCGTTTCGGAGGCAATGTCGCCAATGCTGATAATGTCGGCGCCGACGAGCGGATGACCGAGCGGCAGCCACAGCCGATAGGCCGAGACTTCGAGGATTTCCGACTGCAACGCGGTGCGGTCGCGCAAATTGGAGGTGACCATGACGGCAATGTCGAGCTTGCCGCCAATCAGGAGGTGTTCGAGATAATCGCCATTGTCCTCGATGGCAGAGACCTCGACGCCGGGATAGGCGCGACGGTAGCGGGCGAGCAGATCCGACAGCACATAAC
>NZ_RZQI01001421.1:0-900 GCF_003998335.1 Mesorhizobium sp. M7A.F.Ca.CA.002.05.1.1
GTGGCGGACGGCGCGAGGCCGCCCGCCGCTTTCACGATTACTTCAGGTCGACCTTGGCGCCGGCTGCTTCCAGCTGGGCCTTGAACTTGTCAGCGTCGGCCTTGGAAACGCCTTCCTTGACCGGCTTCGGAGCCGCTTCGACCAGATCCTTGGCTTCCTTGAGGCCAAGACCGGTGATGGCGCGGACTTCCTTGATGACGTTGATCTTCTGAGCGCCTGCCTCGGTGAGGACGACGTCGAATTCCGTCTTTTCCTCGACCGGAGCAGCAGCGGCCGCACCACCGCCAGCGGCGGCAACAGCCACCGGAGCAGCGGCGGAAACGCCCCACTTTTCTTCCAGAAGCTTCGACAGCTCGGCCGCCTCGAGGACGGTCAGCTTCGAAAGGTCGTCTACGATCTTTGCGAGATCAGCCATTGTTGTGTTCCTTCATAAGGTTCGAACGTGTGTTTGTGATAGCGAGGAACGGCCTCATGCCGCCTCGTCCTTCCGGGCGTAAGCGCCGATGACGCGCGCGACCGAGGCCGCTGGCGCATTGACGATCTGGGCGATCCGGGTTGCCGGCGTGGCGATCATGCCAACCAGCCTGGCGCGCAGCTCATCGAGCGACGGAAGTGTGGCGAGTGCCTTCACACCGTCGGCATTGAGCGAGGTGGTGCCCATTGCGCCGCCGAGAATGACGAGCTTGTCATTTCCCTTGGCGAAATCGGACGCGACCTTCGGCGCCGCAATCGGATCCTCCGAATAAGCAATCAGCGTCTGTCCCTTGAACAGCTCGATGATCGATGCGGAGTCCGTGCCCTGAAGAGCGATTTTGGCGAGACGGTTCTTCGCGACTTTGACGGTGCCACCGGCGGCGCGCATTTTCGACCGAAGGTCGTTCATTTGCGCGACGGTGATAC
>NZ_RZQI01001422.1:0-899 GCF_003998335.1 Mesorhizobium sp. M7A.F.Ca.CA.002.05.1.1
GGAGATGCCCGGCAGGGCAGAGGGGGGCGCCCCGGAACGCAAGCCTAGGGTTCCTTTTCGCTCTTCTAAGCCTCTTCTTCCTTCCCTTCACCGCCCTCGCCGCCGATCTTCCGGCGCTCACCGGCCGTGTCGTCGACAATGCCGGCATCATCGATGCCGCGACCAAGGCGGCGCTGACGCGGAAGCTTGCCGATTTCGAGACAAAAGGCTCCGACCAGATCGTCGTGGCGACGATTCCCAGCCTCGAGGGCGAGGAGATCGAGCCTTACGCCAACCGCCTGTTCCGCTTCTGGAAACTTGGGCAGGCGAAGGAAAACAACGGCGTGCTGCTGCTGGTTGCCCCGAACGACCGCAAGATGCGCATTGAGGTCGGTTATGGGCTGGAAGGTACGCTGACCGACCTGCACACCAAGCTGATCATCGAAAACGACATGGTGCCGGCTTTCCGCGCCGGGGACTTCTCCGGCGGTATCAGCAAAGCCGTAGACGACATGATCATGGTGCTGGAAGGAAATCCGGAGGAGCTGGAGGCGCGCGGCGAGCGCAACCAGGAAGCGCCCTTCGAGTCCGGCGACCTGTTCTTCACCGTGTTCATCGGCATCTGGATAACCATTATGGTCGGCAGTCTTGCTGTCTCCATCTTGCCGCCGATCTTCGGCCAGAAGCTCGGTCCCGGCCGCTACCGCTGGCTCGGCATGACCTTCGAGCCGCACCGGCGCTCCTCTCGTGGTGGCTGGTCGTCGGGAAGTTCCAGCGGCGGATGGTCTTCGGGGTCAAGCAGCGGCGGCGGTTTTTCCGGCGGTGGCGGTTCGTCCGGCGGCGGCGGCTCGTCGGGAAGCTGGTGATGGCATGACGATACCCAGCATCAGCCTGTCGAAACGCGACCGCCTCGCCTCGGC
>NZ_RZQI01001423.1:0-898 GCF_003998335.1 Mesorhizobium sp. M7A.F.Ca.CA.002.05.1.1
GCCGCACCTTGCGCGCTGTTTGCCATGGGCGTCACGCTGGCGCTCAGGCCGCTCAATCGCGTCCCGCACGAGATGGTTCCGATTGCGGCACTGAAACTGATCCTGCACCCTTTGCTCTGCTATGTCGTGTTGAGCTGGATCGGCAATTTCTCTGAGACATGGGTCTTCTCGGCGGTGCTTCTGGCGGCGTTGCCGACCGCCACCAACGTCTTCGTCATCGCCCAGCAGTATGGCGTCTGGGTACAGCGCGTGTCGGCCAGTGTGCTGATCACAACCTGCCTGTCGGTCGTGACTGTCACCGGGCTGCTCTACCTGATCCGGCACGATATCCTAGCGCCGGACCTGTTTCCCTAACCCGCCGGCAAGCGCGGCAAAACCGCTGCCTGGACGAAGCCCCTCGCGCATGAAAAAAGCCCGAAGCGGCGCGAAGCCACCGAGCACGCCGAGCCCGGCCACGCGGGCCATCTGGGCCGGCAGCATGTCGGAAAGCAGCGACATGTTGAGCAGGTTGACCGCACCGCTACGCGCCAGAATATCGGGGCGGCGCTTGAAATCGTAAGCCGCAAGCGCCTTGGCTGCACCCGGGTCCGCTCGATTTTCACAAGCGATTCCAACCAGATCGTCGACGTCCCTGATGCCGAGATTGAGGCCTTGCGCACCAATCGGCGGAAACACATGGGCGGCTTCGCCGACCAGCGCCACCCGATCTCGGGCGAAACGCAGTGGCGTCACCGCCGAAAGCGGATAGATCTGCCGGCCCGGCTCGACCGTCACCCGGCCCAGCATCGACTGCATCTGCTGTTCAACCCGCTGAGAAAGCGTCGTATCGTCCAGTGCGGCGAGGTCGGTCGCGGTCTCGGGCTTGACCACCCAGACCAGGCTGGAGCGATTGCCGGGC
>NZ_RZQI01001424.1:0-895 GCF_003998335.1 Mesorhizobium sp. M7A.F.Ca.CA.002.05.1.1
CTATTTTTGTGTATACATAATTTATGGGAACGCACCGGCGGCGATGCAGTTCGAGTGGGATGAAAACAAGGCCAGGATGAACAGGGCCAAGCATGGCGTGGATTTTGCGATCGCACCATCCTTCGACTTCGCCAACGCCGCTATCAGGCTCGACGACAGCGAGGACTTTGGCGAGGACCGCCTCGTTGCCATCGGTCTGATCGGAACTGGCGTCCATGTGATGGTTTATGTCGAGCGACGATACGCCATCCGCGTTATTTCGCTGCGCAAGGCCACAAGGCAGGAAATTACGGACTATGTCGAAAACCTCTAAGACGATCGTACGCCGTGAGGCTGCTGCGCCCCAGCTGTCACGTGCTGACGCTTTGGCGTTGGCCAAAAAGGCGCTTGCCGCGATGACCGACGAAGAAGATGCCAAGATCACCGCTGCGGCCGAAGCCGATCCGGATGCTCAGCCAACCGATGCCGTTTCGCGCCGCAAGGTTGGCCGGCCGCCGCTTGCCCGGCCCAAACGTGCCGTACAGCTACGCCTCGACGCCGACGTTCTCGACCGCTTCAAGGCCGCTGGCGATGGCTGGCAGACCCGCATGAACGAAGTGCTGCGCAAGGCGGTCGGCCTGTAATCCTGTGACGACGCTCGCGCGCTACCTGGCCTTCAGCGCCTGCGCGATGTCCTCGAGCAGATCGTCGGTGTCCTCCAGGCCGACCGAAAGCCTGAGCGTGCCCGGCCCGATGCCGAGCTCGGCGCGCGCCTCGTCGCTGAGGTTCTTGTGCGTCGTCGTCGCCGGGTGGGTGATCAGGCTCTTGGCGTCACCGAGATTGTTGGAGATCAAGACGATGTCGAGCGCGTTCTGCAAGGCGAAGGCCGCCTGCTTGCCGCCCTTGACGTCGAGAC
>NZ_RZQI01001425.1:0-894 GCF_003998335.1 Mesorhizobium sp. M7A.F.Ca.CA.002.05.1.1
AGCTATCCCGAGCGTCAATGTGTTTGGTGGCTATGCGGATGCCCCCGAGATCTCCGACGGCTCGCTGGTGCCGACGCGTACCATCTTTGCCGGCATCTCCTGGGACGTTACCGATCCGCTGACGCTGCGCGGCAGCCTCGCCCATGAGCAGCGCCCGACATTCGACCGAACCACATTCGGGCTCGGCCTAACCGCGCGGTTCTGATCATGTTGTACATCTGGCACCTATCCATCCTGCTCAGTGCCCTTTCCCTGGCGATCATGCTTCTGCTGATCGTGCGTCGGGTATTGCAGGAGCGCCGGGGGACGGCGGGCGCCGATCAGCGGCGCCTTCTTCTGACGGCGCTGATCGCCTTCACCGAAAATCGGGATCGCGAGGCATTGAAGACGGCGCTGCTTGCGGTACCGGCGAGGGTGGCGATCGATGCCGGCTTCGAGTTTATTTCGCTGTTGCGTGGCGAGGAGCACGACGAGCTCCTTTCAGCCTTCAATGAATGTGGCCTGCCGACCCTTGTCGGCACCCAGCTTGAAAAAGGCAACGGCGCCGAACGCGTCCACGCGGCCGAGATGCTGGCGGCGCTGCGTTCGGAAAACGCGGTGGCAAACCTGCTTTCGGCGCTCGATCGTGACCGCTCGCGCGAAGTCAGGATCGCCGTCGCCATCGCGCTGTGTGATATTGGCGCCTTGCCGCCGCTGGTCGTAACGCTGCGCAAGATCGGCGTGGCGGGGCAGCGCTCGCGACGCCTGATCGAGCTTTTCAGGCGCTTTCCGCCAAAGCGGTTCGACGAGCTCAGGGATTACACCGGACGTCAGGACGCGGTGCCTTTCATCAGGGCGGCCGCAATCGATGCGCTTGCCCGCAACGGCGGGTTCCGGTTTGGTGAGTTCTTTGCC
>NZ_RZQI01001426.1:0-892 GCF_003998335.1 Mesorhizobium sp. M7A.F.Ca.CA.002.05.1.1
CCCTTGCAGCGCCTGCCGGTGCTGGAACTCGACGACGGCACCGTCATCACGGAATCCGTCGCCATCTGCCGTTATTTCGAGGAACTGCATCCCGAACCGGCCCTGTTCGGGCGTGGCGCACTCGGCAAGGCGCAGGTCGAGATGTGGCAGAGGCGGATGGAATTCAATTTGCTCAGCTGCGTCACGCAGGCCTTCCGGCACACCCATCCGGCCATGAAGGAATGGGAAATCCCGCAGGTCTCCGAATGGGGCGAGGCCAACAAGCCGAAGGCCGTGGCGTTCCTCAGGCTGCTGGATGGAGAACTGGGCAGCCGGGAGTTCATCGCCGGTGACAGCTATTCGATCGCCGACATCACCGGCCTGATCGCTGTGGACTTCATGAAGCCGGCACGCATCAAGGTGCCGTATGATTGCGCGAATGTGTTGCGCTGGCATCAGGCCGTCTCCAGCCGGCCGAGCGCATCAGCCTGAGAATGACTGCCGAACTCGAAAACCTCGTCGCCAAGGTCCGCGCCTGTCGCATCTGCGTGGAAAATCCGGCCGGTAAGCCGTTGCCGCATGAGCCACGACCTGTGCTGCGCCCATCGTCCAGCGCCCGTATCCTGATCGCCAGCCAGGCGCCGGGGACCAAGGTGCATCTGTCGGGCATGCCGTTCACCGACGCCTCCGGCGATCGCTTGCGCAGTTGGCTTGGCGTGACGAGCGACGAATTCTACGACATCGAAAAATTCGCCATCGTGCCGATGGGTTTCTGCTTTCCCGGCCAGGATGCCAAGGGGGGAGACCTGCCGCCGAGGCGCGAATGCGCGGCGGCCTGGCGCGCGCCCTTGATGGCCTCGATGCCACGGATCGATCTGGTGCTGACAATCGGCATCTATGCGCAGTCCTGGCA
>NZ_RZQI01001427.1:0-892 GCF_003998335.1 Mesorhizobium sp. M7A.F.Ca.CA.002.05.1.1
CCAATTTCGCCGCACTCGGCGGCGGCATACTGGCTGCCTGGCTCTATTCCGACATCCCGCCCGCCGCCTTCATCGACCGGTTGCGCGTCGCCATCGATCTCAGCACCATCTTTGCCGGCCTGATCAAGGCGCCGTTCATGGCCATGATCATCGGCACGATTGCCTCGGTCGAAGGCATGAAGGTCGGCGGCAGCGCCGAATCGCTCGGCCAGCATGTTACCGCTTCGGTTGTGAAGTCGATCTTCGTCGTCATCATCCTCGACGGACTTTTTGCCATGTTCTACGCAGCGATCGAGTTCTGAGATGAACCTGCGAAACAGGAAAAGGGCGGGCGCATTGGCGGATGAGGCGGGTGAGGGCGACATCGTGCTATCCGCGCACGACATCAGCGTGTCCTTCGCCGACAAGCTTATCCTCGACAGACTGTCGCTCGACATAAGGCGCGGCGAAATCCTTGGATTTGTCGGCGCCTCGGGTGCTGGTAAATCCGTTCTGCTGCGCACCATTCTCGGCCTGACGCGCAAGCAGTCGGGTACGATCAAGCTGTTCGGCGTCGATGTCGAGAAAGCTGATGATGCCGAGCGTCTGCGCATCGACATGCGACTTGGCGTGCTGTTCCAGCACGGCGCGTTGTTCTCGGCGCTGACAGTGCAGGAAAACGTCCAGGTGCCGATGCGCGAATATCTCGACCTGCCGCGAAAGCTGATGGACGAACTGGCGATGCTCAAGATCGAGCTGGTCGGGCTGCCGCCCGATGCAGCGCAGAAATTCCCGTCCGAACTGTCCGGCGGCATGATCAAGCGCGCCGCGCTGGCCCGGGCGCTGGCGCTCGATCCCGACATCGTCTTCCTCGACGAGCCGACATCGGGCCTCGATCCGATCAGCGCGGCGG
>NZ_RZQI01001428.1:0-891 GCF_003998335.1 Mesorhizobium sp. M7A.F.Ca.CA.002.05.1.1
ATCGGCGACAACAGCCTGATCGGCATGGGCGCCATCGTGCTGAACGGCGCGAAAATCGGCAGGAATTGCCTGGTCGGCGCCGGTGCGCTGGTCACCGAAGGCAAGGAATTCCCGGACAATTCGCTGATCGTCGGTTCGCCGGCCAAGGCGATCAGGGTGCTGGACGACGCGGCCGTGGCCAGGTTGCGCGGCTCGGCGGCGCACTATGTCGCCAATGGCAAACGCTTCAAGGCGGGGTTGAAGAAGGTCTGAGATCAGCCTGGCATTTGCTGGCGGTGGTTTCGTCGCGCCCCAACTCACTGTCCGTCAGTTGCGCCCGGCCATCGCATCGCGCAGCAAGGAAGCACCGCCTTCAAAGCCGGCAATCTCGGCTTCCTCGATCGCGGTCCTGTAGTCATCGATGCGGGTTTCGAGCACCGGGTCGGCGCCCGCCGCCAAAAGCAGGCCGATCGCATCGACACTGCGGATGGCCACCGAATAGTGCAGCGGCGTCCAGTCGTTGACGCCCCGCATGTTGGGGTCGGCACCGCCGTCGATCAAAACCCGCACGATGTCCAGCCGGTCGGCGCGGTCGGTGGACAGCGCTGCAATGATGGACGGAAACCCACCGTGATCCTGATAGTTTGGATTCGAGCCGGCATCCAGCAAAGACGAGATGAAGCCGACGGGGCTCCAATAGATCGCATATTCCAGCGGATGCCCGAGGCCGAGCTCGAACGGCATGCGCTCGTCGAACCAGCGGGAAGAGCCGCCCAACGCCACGCCGAGGCCCTCGAAGTCGCCGGCCTTGAAGGCATCGTCGATAACGTTGAACAGGCGATGGCGCTCGCATCGATCTGCCGGGATTTCCAACATGGCCGTGATCCAGAAGGCGAAACTGACGGCCTATAG
>NZ_RZQI01001429.1:0-888 GCF_003998335.1 Mesorhizobium sp. M7A.F.Ca.CA.002.05.1.1
GGAACACTCATGCCTACTTCCTACTGACTACTGCCTACTGCCTACTGCCTACTGCCTACTGCCTACTGCCTACTGCCTACTGCCTACTGCCTACTGCCTACTGCCTACCCTACAACTTATCCCCCTCCACCTCGTATCTCCCCCATGAACCTGATCTACGCCGCCCTTGCCTTCCTGATGGCGCTTGTCTTCGGCTTTGTCGGCGTCACCCGCGTCGGGTCATGGCTGATCGAGCGTCGTAATCCGCCGATCGGCGAGTTCGCCGACATCGACGGCGCCCGCATCCACTATGTCCATGTTCCGGCGCCCGCCAATGCCGAGTTGCCGCCGATCGTCTTCATCCATGGCGCCAGCGCCAATCTCAGGGACCAGATGCTGCCGCTGCGCCCCTTGCTCGAAGGCCGCGCCGAAATGCTGTTCTTCGACCGGCCAGGCCATGGCTGGTCGGGTCGCGGCACCAACAACGAGAACCCGTCGGCGCAGGCCAACACCATTGCCGCACTGATGGACCATCTCGGCATCAAAAAGGCTGTCATCGTTGGCCATTCCTTCGGCGGCGTGGTGACATCGGCCTTTGGCCGCGAACATCCAGACAAGACACTCGGGCTCGTCTTTCTCGCACCGGCGACCCACCCATGGCCGGGCGGCGCAACCGCCTGGTACTACGATCTGACCACCATGCCGGTGCTCGGTTGGCTGTTTTCCGAAACGCTGACCTATCCGGCCGGAACCCTGCAGATGGCCGACGCCACCACCTGCGTCTTTTCGCCCAACAAGGTGCCGGACAATTACCTCAGCTCGGTCTCTATCCCGCTGGTGCTGCGACCAACAGCCTTTCGTGCCAACGCCACCGATGTCGCCGGGCTCTATCGCTACGCGCTCGCCACC
>NZ_RZQI01001430.1:0-887 GCF_003998335.1 Mesorhizobium sp. M7A.F.Ca.CA.002.05.1.1
GAGCTATTCGGGCACGGTCAACAATTCGGGCGCATTCAGTCCGGCTCTGGACATTCAGCGCCGGACTGAATGCGCCCGAATTGTTGACCGTGCCCGAATAGCTCACGGCAGCCGTGCCGCCGACGACATTGAACGACGCGCCCGTTGCGCCGCTCAGCGCACCAGTTCCAAGTCCAACAATACCCGTGACATCGGTCAGGCTGACATTGTTGATGCCACCGGCCGACGAGGTCGAATCGAGCGCGATGGTGGCGGCGACACCGGAGAGATTGATCGCTGTGCCGCCGGTTGCGTTCACCGTCTGGGCGGCAGCCGTAGCGGTGATGCCCATCGTGCCGCCGGTGGCGAGAATGCCGGTGCCGGCGGTGGTGTCGATGGTCAAGCCGTTGGTGAAGCTGGTTGTGCCGCCGGCCTGCGAGAGACCAACGCCGCTGGTCGTGTCGATGTTGGCGAGGCCGGTGACGTTGAGCGTGCCGGTCTGGACTCGGATACCGCCGCCTGTGTTGGGGACGGTGGCATTGTTCACCGTCACCGTGTTGAAGTTGAAGGTGCCGGTGTTGGTGTTGACGGCATCGATGCCAAAGCCTGTCGTGTTGCCGATGGCGGTCGCGCCAGTAACGGTGAAGGTACCAGCGACGCCGTCGAAGATGATGCCGCTCGCGCCGCCACTGGCGTTTACGGTGGCAAACGTCATGTTGACGGTCAGCGGATCGAGATCGAACGCCGCGCCGTTGGTGGTGGTGACCACGCCACCGGTGTTGTTCAGCGTGAAGGTGGTGGTTTTGGTGTTGGCGATGACACCGGTGCCGCCATTGTTGGCAAGGCTGAGCGTGCCCAGATTAAGGGTACCGCTGGTGTTGGTGAAACTGAGGCCATTGCCCTGGACG
>NZ_RZQI01000142.1:0-9693 GCF_003998335.1 Mesorhizobium sp. M7A.F.Ca.CA.002.05.1.1
TCCAGGCACAGTCCGACCGCGACCACTGGCAACTCATCGACCTGTGCGAAGCCAAGGATACGCTGCGCGCCGTCGGCCTTTTGGAAATGCATATCATCACCAGCGGCAAATTCCTGGTCGACCGGCTTGAGGAATTGCGGGGCAGCTGATCAGTCGCCCCGTCTCCTTGTCCAGCCCCAATCCTTCGCGCGAAGATCATTTGCCGGGCAGATTGGTCGCCCGGGTCAGCAGGATCACGCCCGCCTTGTCGGCCGTATCGTAATAGGTGAAGCCGGTGCGGTTTTCCCGGCGCCCGCGCATCAGCACGGGAAGCCCGTCGTCCTGCGCCTTGGCCTCGGCTGCATCCGCATCACGAACCTCGAAGCCGATATGGAAGACGCCTTCACCCTTGCCATTGAGATGAATCCGCTGCGGTGAAGGATCGCCGTTCGGCTCGCACAGTTGCAGCTGAACGTTCGGCAAGTTGCAAATCCGGTATTGCATCGCCTTGAAACCCTCGGGGCTTGGGACCTGGAGTTCTTCGTATTCGGCCAGCGGCGGATAGGACTCCCATGGCCCGATGCCGATGGAGTCATAATAGGCCTGCGCCTTGTCGATATCGTGCACGACGATGCAGATGTGATGCAGCTTGTCGAAATTGCCCATGTCGTCACTCCCCATTCTTCTCACTCCTTGATCGGGACCGTATAGTTCAGAACGCGGCGCCCCCCGTCGGGGTAGATCGTCTCGCCGGTGATGTAGGAAGCGTCGTCGCTGGCCAGGAATGCCACGACCGAGGCGATCTCGGCTGCCGTGCCGAGGCGCCCGAGCGGTGTACGCGAAAGGACTGCCCGTCTCATTTCTTCCGAATCGATGAATGTCCCGTCCATGACCATGTCCGTGGCGATGGTGCCCGGGCCGACACCGACCACGCGGATGCCATGGGGAGCGAAGGCGACGGCGGCGGTGCTGGTGACCTGGTTCATGCCGCCCTTGGAGATCGCGTAGGTGGCGACACGCGGGTTGGCGAGGCCCGAATTGATCGACGACATGTTAATGATGACGCCGCCTCCACCCTGCGCGATCATCTGGCGGGCTGCGGCCTGGGTGCCCATGAACGCGCCCTTCAGATTGACGGCGAGAACCCTGTCGTAGTCCGCCTCTGTGATGTCGAGAAAGTCCTGGACCGGAGCGATGCCGGCATTGTTGACCATGATGTCGACACGGCCGAACTTCGCCACCGCCGCTGCAATCAGCCCATCGACCTGGTCCTTCTTGCTGACATCCGTGACGACCGCCAGGACGCTGTCGGTGGTACCGATTTCAGCGGCACATTTTTTTAACTCCACGGCATCGATGTCGCCGAGCACGAGCTTCGCGCCTTCGGCCAAAAAGCGTTCCGCGCAAGCGCGTCCGATGCCGCGCGCCGCGCCTGTGACAACCACCACCTTGCCTGCCTGTCTCATGTCCAATCCTTCGATCATTTGTAAGTCGGCCACCGTCTCAGGGAGCATGGGCCGAGCTTGGCTAGGAATGGGGATTCTCCCACCGAAGCCTAGCCTAGCGGATAACGAAGGGATTGGCGGTCTTGCCGGCGGTGTCTATCCACACCGTCTTGGTCTGCAGATAGGAATTGATGGCGTCCTGCCCGCTTTCGCGCCCGATACCGCTCCTCTTGTAGCCGCCGAAGGGCGCCATGTAGGAGACGGCACGGTATGAATTGATCCAGACCATCCCCGCTTCCATCGCGGCCGCGCCGCGCAGCGCCCTGCCCATGTCGCTGGTCCATATTCCCGCCGCCAGCCCATAGGGGCTGTCATTGGCAATGGCGAAGGCCTCGTCCTCGTCGTCAAAGGGGATGACGGACAGGATCGGCCCGAACACCTCCTCACGCGCGATCCGCATGGTGTTGTTCACGCCGGTGAAGATGGTGGGCTCGACGAACCAGCCCTCGGCCAATTCACCCGAGGCCGGCTTGCCGCCGCCCAGCACGCAAAGCGCACCCTCGCGGCGCGCGATGCCGAGATAGGACAGCACCTTCTCGCGCTGGGCTTGCGTGGTGATCGGCCCGACCTGCGTCTCTTGCAGCGCCGGATTGCCCAATCGAGCGCTGGCCGCCAGCGTTATGACGCCTTCCACGAACCGGTCGTGGATTTTGCGATGCACCAGCAGCCGCGAACCCGCGATGCAGGTCTGGCCGCTGGCCGCGAAGATGCCTGAGATCGCGCCGTTGACCGCGCTCTCGATATCGGCGTCGTCGAAGACGATGTTGGCCGATTTGCCGCCGAGCTCCAGCGTGACGGTCTTTAGCTGTTCGGCAGCCGCCCGATAGACCGCGATCCCGCCAGGCTCACCACCAGTGAAGGCGATCTTGGCGACGTCGGGATGAGAGACGAGTGGCGCGCCGACATCAAGCGGCATGCCGGTAACGGTGTTGACCACGCCGGGCGGGAAGCCTGCCCGCGCAAACAGTTTCACGAACTCCAACGTCGAGGCCGAGGCGTGTTCCGACGGTTTGATGACGACAGTGTTGCCTGCCGCCAGCAGCGGCGCGAGCTTCCATGTCAGAAGTAAAAGCGGCGAATTCCAGGGCACGATCGCTGCAATGACACCCAGCGGCTCGTGGCGGGTGAAAGCGAACATGCCAGCCTTGTCGATCGGCAGCACCGACCCTTCGATCTTGTCGGCAAGACCGCCGAAATAGCGGAACCATTCCGGGATATAGCGCAGCTGTGCCGTCATTTCGGTGAGCAGCTTGCCATTGTCGCGCGTCTCGATGGCGGCAATACGATCTACGTTCTCGGCGATCAGATCGGCCAGCCGCACGAGCAGCTTGCCCCGCGCGGTCGGCGTGATGCCGGCCCATTCCTTCGACCGGAATGCTGCCTTCGCGGACGCCACGGCGGCGTCCACCTGGCTCGCTCCTCCACGCGGGATCAGCGCCCAGGGCCTGCCGGTGAACGGATCATGGCTCTCGAATGTATCGGCTGTCGATTGCAACCGACCGCCGACCGTGTTCTGGAAACTAACCAGCGCCATATCGGTCCTCAACAGGTGGCAAAGCCCAGATGGGCGCGAAAACGGTTCTTGACCTCGACCGCGTCGCGCGGCGGCAGCGAGCGCGGCAGGTTCTCGGCGGTGATTTTCAGCACGAAAAGGCGCGGACCGTCGGCCGGGCGCCGAAGTGCTCCACAGAGCATGTCGACCTCCTCCAGCGTACGCAGCTCGGCGGTCTTCGAAAAACCGCAAGCGGCCGCGACCTTGTCGAAACCAATGCCCTTGCCGGTATGGCTGGACTGCATGCCGGTCTCGCCGAAATGCTGATTGTCGAGCACGATCAGGTCGAGATTTTTCGGCCGCGCCACCGAGATCGTCGCCAGCGAACCGAACGCCATCAGCTGTTCGCCATCTCCGGTGATCACCATGACCCGCTTGTCGGGTTGGGCCTGGGCAAGCCCGAGGCCGATCAGCGCAGCACCCCCCATGGCGCCCCAGAGATAGTAGTTGTCGTTGCGGTCGCCGGCGGCATGCACGTCGTAGCTCGGCGAGCCGAGACCGGTCACGACCAGGGCGCCGTCACGGGCGTCAAGCAGCTTCTTCACCGCAACCCGGCGGTCCATCGTCGGCAAATTCATGTCGCTCACCACTTCTTCTTGCCGAGCAGCCGCTGCCCGATCAGCACGGCAATCTGCTGGTCGGCGTCGAAAGCCATCAAGGCTGCCTGCGCCACCGTCTCCACCAGGTCGGGACCGGTTTCGGCGCGCAGCACCCTGAGCCCGATCGCCTTCAGCGACGCCTCCGTCGCCTGCCCCATCGGCACTTGCCACGGGTTGAACTCGGCCCATTCGCCCCGCATCGTCACCAGGACGAGCAAGGGGAAGCGCGCCTGCACGGGAAGCGACAGCATGTTGATGCAATTGCCGACACCGGAGGATTGCATGAGCACGACGCTCCGCTTGCCACCGAGCCAGGAGCCTGCTGCGATGGCGATGCCCTCCTCCTCCGTCGTCAGCACATTGGTGACGACTTCGGGATCCTCACTGAAAAGGCGGATCAATGTGGTATGACCGGCATCCGGCACATAGGACATGTGGCTGATGCCGGCAGCCTTGAGCACCTCATAGACCTGATCCGGCCACTGCCTTTCAGACACGGTCGGAGCGGCGGCAAGCGCTGCTGCTTCCGGAGGTTTTGCTTGTATGCTCGCCGTCACCTTGCATCTCCGAGATATTGGACTGGCATTAGACTAGCGCGCTTGACCGATGCAATCTTCGTCTCTTTCTCGTGATCAGATATAATGGTATTCGATAGCTCATGGAGTTATCGCAGCTACGCACCCTCATCCATGTCGCCGAACTCGGCAGCCTCAGCAAGGCCGCCGACCGGCTGCACATTGCGCAGCCGGCGCTCAGCCGGCAGGTGCGCATGCTGGAGGAGGAATTGGGCTTTGCCCTTTTCCTGCGCCACGGACGCGGCATGGTGCTGTCCGAGCAGGGCAAGGAGGTGCTGGCGCACGCCATGCGCGTGATGGCCGAGATCGACGAGATCCGCGCCACGGCCACACCCGCCGATGCGCCGCTGACCGGCGAAGTGGCCATCGGCCTGCCGCCCACCGTTGCCGACATTATTTCGCTGCCGCTGGCGGCCGCCTTCGGCAAGGCCCATCCCAAGGCGAAGCTCAGACTTGTCAGCGCCTACACCGGCTATCTGCTGGACTGGATGCACCGCGGCGAGGTGGACGTCGCGGTACTCTACGACCCGCGCATGGCGCGTTCGCTGCGCTCGCGCCCGCTGCTCCTGGAAAACCTCTTCCTGATCGGACCGCCGGATGCGGGATTTTCAACCGTGCGCGCCGTGTCGTTCGCCTCGCTCGCCGGCAAGCGCCTGCTGCTGCCCAGCATCAAGCACGGGTTACGCATCATCGTCGAACGCTGCGCCACGGATGCCGGCATCACGCTCGATGTCGGCATCGAAGCGGACTCCTATTCGGCGCTGAAGGACCTGGTGCGCAACGGCCATGGCTGGACGATCCTGCCGCTCGCCCCTATCCATGCCGATGTGACCGCCGGGCTGCTCACCGCCGCGCCATTGATCGATCCGGTGCCCGTGCGCCGCCTGATCCTTGCCTACCCGGCGGACCGGCCTGCCTCGCGGCTCGCGCGGTTTGCCGGACAAGCGATAGAGGACATCGCCAAGGATCTTGTCGGGCGGGCCGTCTGGGTCGGCCAGCTTCTCGGCCCTCCACCATAAGCATTAGAATTCCGTTATATCTGCTCACGTCCGCCCTGCATTGCTGACAGGGCACGGAGGCGCGATAGTGAGGCCCGCAGCAAGACGAAAACCCGGACAAACCTCATGGAAGCCTATCAGGACATTCGCGATGCCGTCGCCAGGCTGTGCACGCGCTTTCCCGGAGAATACTGGCGCGCACTCGACAGGGACATGGCCTATCCCGGCGACTTCGTCGCAGCGTTGACGCAGGCCGGTTGGCTCTCGATCCTGATCCCGGAGGCATATGGTGGCTCGGGCCTGCCGCTTTCGGCCGCCGCTGCCGTGCTGGAGGAAATCCAGCGCGCCGGCTGCAATGGTGGCGCCTGCCATGCCCAGATGTACACGATGGGCACGCTTCTTCGCCACGGCTCGGAAGCCCAGAAGCAGCGATACCTGCCGAAGATCGCCGCGGGAGAATTGCGCCTGCAGGCATTCGGCGTCACCGAACCGAGCAGCGGGACCGACACGGGGGCGCTCAAGACCACTGCTCGCCTCGATGGCGATCATTTCGTGGTCAAGGGCCAGAAGATCTGGACCAGCCGCGCCGAGCATTCGGATCTGATGCTGCTGCTGGCGCGGACCACACCGCTGAAGGACGGCATGAAAAAGACCGACGGCCTCTCCGTCCTCATCGTCGACATGCGCGAAGCCGTCGGCAACGGCCTCACAATCCGGCCGATCCGCACCATGATGAACCATGCCACCACCGAGGTCTTCTTCGACGATCTGCGCGTACCCGCCGAAAACCTGATCGGCGAAGAGGGGAAGGGATTCCGCTACATCCTCTCGGGCATGAACGCCGAGCGCATCCTGATATCAGCCGAATGCATCGGCGATGCGAAATGGTTCATCGAAAAGGCCAGCACCTACGCAAAGGAGCGGCATGTGTTTGGCCGGGCGATCGGCCAGAACCAGGGCATCCAGTTTCCGATCGCAAGGGCCTACGCCAACATGCGCGCGGCCGAACTGATGGTGCGCGAGGCGCTGAGCCTCTACGAGGCCGGCAAGAACCCCGGATCCGAAGCGAACATGGCCAAGATGCTGGCGGCCGACGCTTCGAACGAAGCAGCCAATGTCTGCATCCAGACTTATGGCGGGTTCGGTTTCGCGGAAGAGTACGATGTCGAGCGCAAGTTCCGCGAGACGCGTCTTTATCAAGTCGCGCCGATCTCGACCAACCTCATCCTGTCATACCTTTCCGAGCACGTGCTTGGACT
This sequence comes from Mesorhizobium sp. M7A.F.Ca.CA.002.05.1.1, assembly GCF_003998335.1. Classification (NCBI taxonomy): domain Bacteria; kingdom Pseudomonadati; phylum Pseudomonadota; class Alphaproteobacteria; order Hyphomicrobiales; family Phyllobacteriaceae; genus Mesorhizobium; species Mesorhizobium sp. M7A.F.Ca.CA.002.05.1.1. The sequence goes on from NZ_RZQI01000142.1 coordinate 6,468, forward strand.
GCCGCGTTCCTACTAGGAGTCGTCCGTGAACGTCCTCATCGTCTATGCACACCCGGAAGCAAAATCCTTCAACGGCGCCATGAAGGATCTGGCCGTGGAAACCTTGACCCGCGCAGGCCACGATGTGGTCGTCAGCGACCTCTATGCGATGGGCTTCAATCCTGTCGCAGGGCCGGGCGACGTATCGGGCGAGCGTAACGATCCGGACTTCTTCAGCCTGCCGCGCGAACAGACCGCCGCCTACGAGGCCGGCGCACTGTCGGCCGATATCAGTGCAGAGATCGAAAAGGTGAAGCGGGCGGCCTTCGTGCTGTTCCAGTTCCCGGTCTGGTGGTTCGGAATGCCAGCAATGCTCAAGGGCTGGGCCGATCGCGTCTTCGCGCGCGGTTTCGCCTATCTGCCGGGCCGCAAATACGACACCGGCATGTTCAGGGGAAAGCTCGCCATGGTGGCCGCCACCACGGGCACGTCGGCCGACACCTACGCGCCCGACGGCATCGATGGCGACATCCTCACCGTGCTGTGGCCGATCCACAATGGTCTGCTGCGCTATTCCGGCTTCGACGTGCTGCCGCCCTTCGTCGCCTACATGCCGGGCCGCGTCGGCGACGATGGCCGCAAGGCCTATCTGGACGCCTACCGCAAGAGGCTCGAGGACATTGATGGCACGCCGCATCTGTTCTTCCACGCCGCCGAGGACTACGGCAAGAACGAGCGGCTGAAGCCTGGTGTGCTGGCGCGCTCGGGAGTGCAGCGCAATGTCTGACGGCGCCCGCCCACTGGAGGGCCTGTTTGTCGTTTCGATCGAGCAGGCCGTCGCCGCTCCGCTCTGCACGGTCCGCCTTGCCGATGCCGGCGCACGCGTCGTGAAGATCGAGCGTCCGGAAGGCGAAACCGCGCGTCATTACGATTCCGCAGTGGAAGGCATGTCGGCTTACTTCGTCTGGCTCAACCGCGGCAAGGAGAGCGCGGTGCTCGACCTGAAGAGTGAGCACGACCTGGCTCTCCTGCACCGGATGGTCGCGCGCGCCGACGTCCTCGTGCAGAATCTCGTGCCGGGCGCCATCGACAGGCTCGGCCTCTCGGCCGATACAATTGCGAAAGAGTTTCCTCGGCTGATAGCCATCAACATCGTCGGCTACGGGCAGGACACGCCCTACGCGGCCATGCGCGCCTACGACATGCTGGTGCAGGCCGAAAGCGGCATCTGCGCCGTTACCGGCACGCCGGACACGCCAAGCAAAATCGGGGTTTCCGCCGCCGACATCGCCACCGGCATGAATGCCCATGCAGCGATCCTCGAAGCCTTGCTGGCGCGCCAGAAGACCGGGCGCGGCCGCATTGTCGAGATTGCCATGTTCGACGCCATGGCCGACTGGATGACCGTGCCGCTGCTGCACTACGAATATGCGGGCCGCGAGACGCAGAGATATGGCCTGGCGCATGCTTCGATCTACCCCTATCGACCTTATGCCTGTCGGGATGGCAGCGTGGTCGTGTCCATCCAGCAGAACAATGAATGGAAGCGCTTCTGCACGCTCGTGCTGCAAAGGCAGGATCTGTTCGCCGACGAACGCTTCGCCACCAACACCTGGCGGGTTGCCAACCGCACGGCGCTCGACGCCGAGATCGAACCGATCTTCGCGGCAATCGACTGCGACGAGGCCATAAGCCGTCTCGACGAGGCGCAGATCGCCTGGGGCCGGGTGAGTGCAATGCGCGACCTGCCGCACCACAAGGCGCTCCGCCGGACGGAGGTGGCACTGCCGGACGGCAAGCGCATCGCAGTACCCAAGCCGGCAGGGCGGCCGGAGGGATTTGCAACGGTTCCAAGCGTCCCCGCGCTTGGCGCCGATACGGACCGGATCCGGTCCGAATTCGCCGCCTGACGAGGACCTCATGAGCCTGGACACAAGCACACTGCAGGAATGGGTTGGACGCACGCACGAGGTCGAGGATGTTGTGACCCCGCGCCTGCTGGCCAGCTTTGGCGCCACGCTTGGGGACCACGCGGCGCAGACTGCCGAGGGCGCGGCCGCGCCCGGACTGCATTGGTGCCTGGCGCCCGACATTGCCGCCATGCGAGAACTCGGACCTGACGGGCACCCGGCCAAAGGCGGCTTCCTGCCGCCGGTGCCGCTTCCGCGTCGCATGTGGGCTGCCAGCGACATGCGTTTCATGGCGCCGATCCGCTCTGGCGACCGCATCCGCCGCCGCTCGACGTTGGCCGCCATCGAGGAGAAGCAGGGCCGCACCGGCCCGCTCACCTTCGTCACGGTCCGGCACGACATCGCCAACGATTCCGGTCCGGTCATCGAGGAGGACCAGATCATCGTCTATCGCGGCGCCGAAGCCGCTGCTGCGTCCCCTGCCCCGCCGGCCAATTCGCCCCTGGCCGCATCGCACGAGCGCACGATCGACATCGATCCCGTGCTGCTCTTTCGATATTCCGCGCTGACGTTCAACGGGCATCGCATCCACTACGACGCGCCCTATGCCACGGGGGTCGAGCACTATCCCGGGCTCGTCATCCATGGCCCGCTGCAGGCGACGCTGCTGATGAACTTCGCCGCCGCCATTGTCGGTCAGTCGCCGCGCCGTTTCTCATTCCGCGGCGTCCATCCGGCGACTGGCCCGCAGCGCCTGCTTCTGAGCGCAACATCCCCAGGCCAGGACGGCATGGCTCTCGAGGCACGGTCGTCCGACAGCCATGTGACGGTGAAAGCCACGGCGCAATGGTGAGCTTCGTCACGCCTGTCGTGCCGCTATTCGTGCCGGGCTCACGTCCTGAGCGGTTTGCCAAAGCCGACAGCAGCGGCGCGGACGCAGTCATTCTAGACCTCGAGGATGCCGTCGCCCCTGGCGACAAGGACCGCGCTCGGGAAGCGGTCGTTGCTCATGCAGCCGCGCTGAAATCCGCGGTCGTGGTCCGCATCAATGCCGCCGGCACATTTTGGCACCAGGCGGACATCGCTGCCGTGCGGCGCCTTGACGGCGTCTCCGTCATGCTGCCCAAGGCCGAACGTCCGGAAGACATTGCCGATATGGCCAGGCACATGGCACGCAGCGTTTCCGTCATCGCGCTGGTCGAGAGCGCCGTCGGTCTCGCCAACTTGCCGGACATATTGGCCATGCCCAACGTCGTTGCCGTCGCCTTCGGCTCGGTCGACTTCTCGCTCGATCTCGGTTGCGCGCATGATCGGCTGATCCTGCTTGCGGCTCGTAA
>NZ_RZQI01001431.1:0-884 GCF_003998335.1 Mesorhizobium sp. M7A.F.Ca.CA.002.05.1.1
GCGCGTAGAGGATGGTGGCCTCGTCGCCTTCCGGCGCCTGGATACGATCGAGCCCGGCAAAGGCTTCCTCATCGAGCACGCGCTCGATGGCACGCAAGCGGTCGGGCCGCTCGGGATGTCCGGGCGGCGTGAGATGCTCGAGGAAGATCGGATGGGTGTAGAGACGGGTGGTCATCGTCCTAATCTAGTGACCCGGATCGACAAAGGCCATGCACGGGCGGCCGATGACTGGGGAAAATCGCGACTGCGTCCATTCGCGTCGCTGCAAGCATTGGCGTCCTCAGCACTTCGGCGTAAGGTTTTTGGTACTGCCTGGTGCCCGCCGCAAGCGGGAGAATCGGGAACACGGTTGAATTCCGTGGCGTGCCCAACGCTGTGAGGGGGACCGCGCCGGTAAATGCCACTGTCGATGACGGGAAGGCACCGGACGCGGGTTGATCCCGAGCCAGAAGACCGGCCTGGCAGGCATCGTCATCCGCATGGTCAGGCGGATGATATCAATTGCAATCGCAAGGGGACAAGCGATGCCGGAACACCTGACCGCTGCTGTTGGCGACGGATTTGACCAGAGTGCGCGCGATGCGGTCTATCGCGCCATGTTCACACGGCGCGACGTGCGCAGCCATTTCCTGCCCACCGCGATCGATGACGACGTGCTGGCGCGGCTGCTGCTTGCTGCCCATCACGCGCCATCGGTCGGCTTCATGCAGCCATGGAATTTCATTGTCATTCGTGACATCGAGCGACGGGCGGAGGTGCGCGACCTGTTCCTGGCCGCGCGCGAGCAGGAACTGCCGGCGATCGACGAAGAGCGGCAGGAACTCTACCGCAAGCTCAAGCTGGAAGGCATCTGCGAAAGCGCGCTCAACATCTGCATCACCTGC
>NZ_RZQI01001432.1:0-882 GCF_003998335.1 Mesorhizobium sp. M7A.F.Ca.CA.002.05.1.1
AACATGATCGCCTCCGGCACGCGCAACGGCGGCAAACGGGTTTGGTTGCAATGCCGCCCGGCGAGGCGGCCAACCTTTTTCGTCGACAGACGTTGTCCCTGTGAAGGGAAGGTCGCCGCGGGCGACCGTGCAAGAAAGAAGGAGGCAGTGATGAGAATTCTCGCCATCATGCCAATCGGCCTCATGCTGGCGCTGGCAGTGCCGGCCGCGGCCCAGCAGCAGAACGACAGCCAGGCACAGGCCGACAAATGCAGGGCTCAGACCGAGCAAGGGGCAAAACAGCAGCCTGGACAGCAGGCCGATGACGGCAATTTGACCGCGAAGCTCAACGATTGCGGCGGCGTGCTGAAACCGCCCCCGACGGGCGACCAGGGCATGGCGGCGCCGGCCCCCGAGGAAGGCAAGACGCCGGTGATCAAGCCGGGTGAAGTGCCGCCCCAGCCGCCGAAGCAATAAACGCCGCTGGCTGGTATTATCGCGCAAGCTAATGGAACCTCGTTATCTCAGGAGCGTTTCTCTCACGACTTGGAATTCGGAGAGATTATCGTGAGAGATATTGCGACCACGGCCACGTTGCTTGCCTCGATAGCCATCGTGATTGCCTTGATTCTTCTGGCGCCGAAGAGTTTTGGCTTCGAAACCTCTCAGCCGATTGTCCAGGGCGAGCTTCCAACGAAATGACAAAGCAGGCGAGGCACGACGCCCCGTCTGCTTCCTTTGACACCTACCGCACCAGCACGCCGGCATGGCTGCAGAGCGCTGCGAACGCTTCCTGCGCCTCGGCGGCGCCTGTCCCGGTTTCCAATGCGGCTTCGACCTTCTCGCGCGCCGCCTGGTAGAACGGGCCGCGTTTGGCCTGCGGCCAGTCGATCAGGATTTCGC
>NZ_RZQI01001433.1:0-881 GCF_003998335.1 Mesorhizobium sp. M7A.F.Ca.CA.002.05.1.1
GGATGTCAGGCCGGCCTGCGTCGAGGCCACCACGCGCGTCGCAAAGGTCGACGCATTGAGGCCATGATCGCAGACGGTCACGAGATAGGTATCGAGCGCCTTCGCCAGCGCCGTCGAGGCGACGCTGCCGCTCAGCATCCTCAGCATGTCGGCGGCATGATCGGCGCGGCTGTCCGGCGCGATCGGCTGCTCGCCGCGCTGCAGGCGCAGCAGGGCCGGCGTCAGCACGGCGGGCGCTGCGATGAGCAGCAAGGCATCGGTCAAGGTCTCGCCGTCCGGCAGCAGCGCCATGCCGGCGCGCATGGCGCTGTAAACATCGAGCGACGCCAGCAGGGGCAGCGAGGGCAAGAGCCGTTCGAACACCTCAGCGCGTGCCTGGCCCAGTGCCCGCGTCAGTTGCGCCTCATCGGGAAGGTCGTCGAAGAAGCCGTCGAGCAGCAGCCGCATCACCTGGGCATAGTTCAAGCGGCCGGCCAGCTCCGGCAGCGAATGACCTCGGATCGTCAGACGGCCACCAAGACCATCCACATCGGAAAGCACGGTTTCCGCCGCCACCACGTCATCGAGCCCATTCGCCATAGCCTGTCTCCTTGAAGCATTTCCGGATCGGAGATAGAGATGGGCAACGTTTCCATCAATCTTGATCAATAGAATCAATATCAGGGCTCGATATGTCCGAGTGGTTGTCCCGGGAAGAGGCGCTTGAGCGCCTCAAGGTGCGGGCGCAGACGCTGTACGCCTATGTCAGCCGTGGGCGCATCGGCATGCGGCCCGACCGCGCCGATCCGCGCCGCAGCCAGTACCGCGCCGACGATATCGCCGCACTGGCGACCCGCCGGGCGCGCGGACGGAGCCCATCAGTCATCGCTGAAAGCGCCATT
>NZ_RZQI01001434.1:0-871 GCF_003998335.1 Mesorhizobium sp. M7A.F.Ca.CA.002.05.1.1
ACCCAGAACTATGCAACCTCGGCTCTGTTGTCGGGCCTGCGCCGGGCCGCACGCACGGCGCGTGCTTGCGGCGGTGTCGAGGCCGGCACCTGGCTGGTGGCACGCGCCGGCCTGCTGGAAGGGCGCAGCGCCACCACCCACTGGGAGGACATGGAGGATTTTTCCTCGGCCTTCCCTGGCGTCGATGTCCGCCCGGACCGCTATGTCATCGACGGGCCAGTGTTCACCTCGGGCGGCGCGTCACCGACCTTCGACCTGATGCTGCATCTCATCCGCACGCGGCTCGGTATGGCGGTGGCGCTCGATGTCGCCAGCGTCTTCATCTACGACCAGGCTCGCGCCGCCACCGACGCACAGCCGCTGGTCTCGCTCGGCCGGCTCGACGGCTATGACCCGCGCCTTGCGCAAGCCATCCGGCTGATGGAATCGCATGTCGACCAGCCGCTGACCATCGAAGCAGTGGCCAAGCGCGCCGGCGTGACGGCACGGACGCTGGAAAGCATCTTTCGCAAATCGATCGGCGAGACGCCGGGCGCCTATTACCTCAGGCTGCGCCTCGGCGCCGCGCGCCGGCTGGTGGTCGATACGAGGGTTGCCATGGCCGATATTGCCGGGCGGACCGGGTTCTCGTCCGCCGCGGCATTTTCGAGGGCATTTTCAAGGGCTTTCGGCGAAGCGCCGGTCAGATTGCGGAGGGGTTGATGTGCATGCCGCCCAAAAGTGTGTAGCGATTTTGGGACAACGACATGCACAAAGTCGGAAAGCTCAGGCAGCGTTCTGACGGTCACTGCCGCCGTCGATCTGCGAGCGCATCTGTCTGGCAAGATGGGTCTCGAAACGGCTGGCAACGGCGCGGTCCCATTCGTTTGAG
>NZ_RZQI01001435.1:0-867 GCF_003998335.1 Mesorhizobium sp. M7A.F.Ca.CA.002.05.1.1
GCCAAGCAGCCAGGCCAGCGCCACCTGCGCTGCCGACACGCCGCGCTGCGCGCCGATCTCGACAAGGACGTCGACGATCCGCCACAGCCGGTCCTCGTCGCGGATCGGCGGTTCGGACCAGCCCGCGAGTTGGCGGGCGGTGGGGCTGTCGCGGCGGTATTTGCCGGACAGCAATCCGCCGGCAAGCGGGCTCCAGACCAGGACGCCTAACCCCTGGTCGACGGAAATCGGCAGCAACTCGTACTCCGCCTCGCGCGCTTCCAGCGTGTAATGGATCTGCTGCGTGACGAAGCGCGGCTGGTGGCGGCTGTCGCTGATGCCGAGCGCCTTCATCACCTGCCAGCCGGAATAGTTGGAGCAGCCGACATAGCGGATCTTGCCCTGGGCAACCAGCGTGTCGAGCGCGCCGATGGTTTCCTCCAGCGGTGTCACGCCATCCCATTCGTGCAGGAAATAGATGTCGATGACGTCTGTCCTGAGCCGCTTCAGGCTCTTCTCGCATTCGCGGATCAGGTGATGGCGCGACAAGCCTTCATCGTTTGGGCCTTTGCCGATCCGCATCCGTGCCTTGGAGGCGATCAGCACGTCGCCCTTGCGCTTGCCGCCGAGCGCTTCGCCGATGATTTCTTCGGAAATGCCATTCGAATAGACGTTGGCGGTGTCGATGACATTGATGCCGGCGTCGATGCAGAGATCGATCATCCGGCGCGCCTCGTCGAGATCGGTCTTGCCGACCGCCGAAAATGCGCCGGCGCCGCCGAACGTCATGGTCCCCATGGTCAGCGTCGAAACTTTCAGGCCGGAACGGCCGAGGGTGCGGTATTCCATGTCGATCCTCGCGATTGCGTTGGGGAAGGGGCTGGGGAG
>NZ_RZQI01001436.1:0-863 GCF_003998335.1 Mesorhizobium sp. M7A.F.Ca.CA.002.05.1.1
GGTGAGGAAGGCGCGCCCCTCGGCGTTGAGATGGACCCGCTGCTTCGATCTTTCAAAGAGGGAAACACCCAACTGCTCCTCGAGCTGGATGATCTGCCGGCTGAGTGGCGACTGGGAAATATGCAGCATCTCGGCGGCGCGCCCGACATTGCCGGTTTCGGCGACGGTGACGAAATACCTGATCTGGCGCAGGTCGAACATTTTTTCTCCAGGCTCCAGTCCCCCGAGGTCTCAACTTTAGCCTAACCAGTCTTAGACAGTCTGACCAGCGGGAGCGATAGTTCGGCCATCCAACCAAAGCAGACCGCCATGCAGTTCTTTGCCCTTCTCACCCGCAACACCGAAAAATTTGCCGATGCCGATTTCGCTCCGCTTCTGCCCGGCGAAGCCGAACAGCGGCGCACGCTCTATGCCGAAGGCGCGGTACGCCAGGTGTGGAACCGAGGCGACATCCCGGGCAGCGGCATGATGCTCGAAGCCGCCGATGATGCAGAGGTTCGCGGCCATCTCGCCACCTTGCCGCTGGTCAAGGCCGGCATGATGGACATTGCCGCAATCGTGCCCCTCAAGCCCTACCCCGGCTTCGGCCCGAAGCACTGACCGGGGCACAATCCGGGGTGGCGAAGGCGTCACCACCGGATTGACGTGGGTGATCGACAGACCGTGATCGGCTGTCAAGAAACCGTCACACCGAACCGGGTTCGCTCGTGCTAGAAATCAAGGCCAGGCAGCCGCCGTGCGGTGCCATTTCGGAACATGCATCTGGCACCGCCCATGGATATCACTCTCGCCCCGGAAGGCACCGACCTGTCGCCCTACCTGCCCGACGAGCACGGATTGTTCTTCATCTATCATTTCACCGC
>NZ_RZQI01001437.1:0-862 GCF_003998335.1 Mesorhizobium sp. M7A.F.Ca.CA.002.05.1.1
TCTCACTGCTGCCGGCGCCTTTGTATCTCGTGCTGTTCCTGGTCGGGGCCATCGCCATGCGCGGCGCCGGCTGCACCTACAACGACCTCGTCGACGAGGACATCGACAGCCAGGTGGAGCGCACGCGCTCGCGACCGTTGCCGTCGGGCAAGGCGACGCGCCGGCGGGCATGGCTGTTTCTCGTCCTGCAGGCCCTGGTCGGCCTCGTCGTGCTCATCCAGTTCAACAGCTTCGCCGTCCTGCTCGGCATCTGCTCACTGGCGGTCATCGCCATCTATCCATTCATGAAGCGGATAACCAACTGGCCGCAACTGGTGCTTGGCCTTGCCTTTTCCTGGGGCGCGCTGATGGGATGGGCGGTCGAGTTCGGCGATCTCGATGGGCCTGCCATCATGCTTTATATCGGCTCGATCCTGTGGGTGATCGGCTACGACACGATCTACGCACATCAGGACAAGGAAGATGACGCCATTGTCGGCGTGCGCTCGACGGCACGCCTGTTTGGCGATAACACCAAATCGTGGCTGGCCGGGCTTTATGGCGGCGCGCTGATCTGCTTCGCCATCGCCTTCGCGTCGGCGCAAGCGCCGGTGGTGGCGCTGGCCGGACTGATCGCCGCCGGCGCCCATATGGCGCGGCAGATCGCCGTGTTGGATATCGACAATCCGGACCAATGCCTGCGGCTGTTCAGGTCGAATAACCAGGTCGGCTGGCTGATCTTCCTGGGCCTGATCGGCGGCGCTGTGTGGGTGGCTCTGAAGCCGCTGGTTTAGTCTTCTTCTCCCCGTCACTATACGGGGAGAAGAAGGCTAATCCCTCGAAATAATCTCCTGGCCGTCGATGACCAGCCTGAGACCGAGGG
>NZ_RZQI01001438.1:0-857 GCF_003998335.1 Mesorhizobium sp. M7A.F.Ca.CA.002.05.1.1
GGTCCGGATGGGCAGCGAGAATATCGGTGGCGGCGGTCAGCGCCTTTTCGCGATCCCAGTCGGCGCTGACCATCACCACGATGTCGAGTTTACCTTCCACCGCCTGCTTGAAGCCCTTGATGCGGGCGTTGGAGCCGACATCGCCGACTATGCCGGCGACCAGCGCGACCTTGGAGCCCTTCGGCACCAGCTTCAGCATCTCTTCGCCGGCCAGCGCGCCGGCGGCGACATTGTCGGTGCCGATATAGGTCGAGACGGCGAAGCCGGCGGCCTTGGCCTGTTCCGGGTCTATGGTCGAGTCGATGTTGACGATCGGCTTCTTCTTCTGGGCGACCGGCACCAGCGCCTGGACGAGATTGGAGACGCTGATCGGGTTGACCAGGTAGCAATCGAAATCCTGCATGGCCATGGCGGTCAGGCGGTCGGCCTGGCCGGTGGCGTCACCCATATTGGCGGCGGCCTGGACGCTGACATTCACGCCGTTTGCCTTGGCCTGTTCCTCGATGCCCTTCTGCATGGTCTGGAAGAACGGATTGTCGAGGCCTTTGACGATGGCCGCGACTTTCGCCGTATCCTCGGCATGGGCGGGCGCTGCGACGATGGCTGCAAGCATGCCTGCGCCAAGCAGGTTCGTGCCAAGCTTCAGGCAATTGAACATACGCATGGTTTTTCCTCCTCCTGATTGTTTTTATGGGCTGCATCAATGTCGCTGTCCGGTGACTGCAATGTTAGACGGCGCGCAAGCGACCCCGGCGCCTGGCGCGATGGTTCGCCAACAGATTGCTGCCCGCTTTGGAATGTGCGGACTGCAGCCCAGGTCGGGCACTTTTCGATGTCAGGCATTGCTCCTCCCAGAG
>NZ_RZQI01001439.1:0-857 GCF_003998335.1 Mesorhizobium sp. M7A.F.Ca.CA.002.05.1.1
GTGGATACCAAGGTTGATACCCAGGGAGGGACCATGTCGGACGTTTCGTTGATGGTGAACGGAAAGCGGGTCAGCGGTGCTGCCGAGGACCGAACACTTCTGGTTCACTTCCTGCGGGAAAATCTCGGCCTTACCGGCACGCATGTCGGTTGCGACACCTCGCAATGCGGTGCCTGCGTCGTCCACGTCGATGGCAAGGCGGTCAAATCCTGTACGATGCTCGCGGTGCAGGCCTCCGGCTCCACCGTGCTGACGATCGAGGGCCTGGCCAATGGCGCCGACCTGCATCCGGTGCAGGCCGCCTTCAAGGAACATCACGGGCTGCAATGCGGCTTCTGCACGCCGGGCATGATCATGACGGCGACCGACATGATCAGCCGCCACCCCGAAGGGCTCGACGAGGCGACGGTGCGTGCCGAGCTCGACGGCAACATCTGCCGCTGCACCGGCTACCACAACATCGTCAAGGCGATCCTCGCCGCATCGACGACGATGAAGGGGTCCAAGGGTAAGGCGAGACAAGCTGCTTAGGCAAGGGAATAAGGGAGTAGGGCAGTAGGGGAGTAGGGCAAAAAGGCCAACGCAACGAGGCCCTTTTTCCCTAGTCCCTTACTCCCTACTGCCCTACTCCCATAATTCCGGAGGAATTTCTGATGGGCATTGAAGGTGTTGGCGCTCGGGTCGCGCGCAAGGAAGACAAACGGTTCATCACGGGCGCCGGCCGCTATGTCGACGACATGGTGGTTCCCGGCATGAAGCACGCCGCCTTTGTGCGCAGTCCGCACGCGCATGCGCAGATCAAGAAGATCGATGTGAAGAAGGCCCAAGGCATGCCCGGCGTCATCGGCGAGCCGTCC
>NZ_RZQI01001440.1:0-857 GCF_003998335.1 Mesorhizobium sp. M7A.F.Ca.CA.002.05.1.1
CTCGGCCCCGACGTTGGCCAGACCACATTGCGCTCGGATGGCAAGACCGGCATCGGCATCGGCATCATCCGCCAGGCGGAATCGAACACGTTGGACATCTCGACCGGCGTCCAGTCCGCCGTCGCCAAGCTGCAGGAAAACCTGCCCAAGGGCATGTCGATCAAGATCACCAGCGACGACGCGGTCTTCGTCAAGGGCGCGGTGCACGAGGTCGAGATCGCGCTCGGCCTGTCCGTCACCATGGTGCTGATCGTCATCTATGTGTTTCTCCTAGACTGGCGCGCGACGCTGATCCCCGGCCTGGCGATGCCGGTCGCCATGATCGGCACCATCGCCGCCATCTATCTGGCCGGCTTCTCGGTCAACATCCTGACCCTGCTCGCGCTGGTGCTGGCGACCGGCCTGGTCGTCGACGACGCCATCGTCGTGCTCGAAAACATTGTGCGACGACGCAACGAAGGCATGGGACCGCGTGCGGCCGCTGTGCTTGGCGCGCAGGAAGTGTTCTTTGCCGTTATTGCCACCACCTTGACGCTGGTCGCCGTCTTCGTGCCGATTTCGTTCCTGCCCGGCCAGACTGGCGGCTTGTTCCGCGAATTCGGCTTCGTGCTTGCCATGTCGGTGCTCTTGTCCTGCGTGGTCGCGTTGACGCTGTGCCCGATGCTCGCCTCGCGCATGCTGACCGGCGCATCGCTCCACCACGAAGGTGGCCATGGCATCGGCGCCCGCATCGGCGGCGCGCTCAATACGGCTTACAAGCGCAGCCTGCACGCCTGCCTCGACGCGCCATGGATCGTGCTTCTGGTCGCGGTGCTGTTCGCCGGCACCGCCTTCACGCTGTTCGGCACCATCCGCCA
>NZ_RZQI01000143.1:0-9590 GCF_003998335.1 Mesorhizobium sp. M7A.F.Ca.CA.002.05.1.1
GCCGTGACCTGATCCAGGCGCAGCGGCGGCAGACCGCGACTGGCCAGCAGTTCGTTGACGGCGGCCGCTATGTCCGGTGCCGAGTCGACCAGCGTGCCGTCGAGATCGAACAGGATCGCCTTCGGCGATCGAAGCGGCCTACCTGCACCGACGTTCATGCGGCATCCTTCCACTTGATCGAGCAGCCGATCGAGGCGATCTGGTCCAGCGGCCCGTCGCCGGTTCGGGCAACCTGCTTCATCGCCTCGAACAGGTCGCGTCTCAGCCCGGGCGCTCCGGCTTCTCGTCGCGAGGCGTCCAGCCGACCGCGATATTGCAGTCCCAACTCGCTGTTGAACCCGAAGAAATCGGGAGTGCACACGGCTGCGTAATCGCGCGCCACAGTTTGGTGCTGGTCGTGCAGGTAAGGGAAGCTGAAGCCGTTCGTCGTGGCGAAGAGCTTCATTTGGTCGAAGGAATCCTCCGGGTAGGTGTCGGCATCGTTTGAGTTGATCGCGACAAAGCCGATACCTTCGGCCTTGAGGTCGTTGGCATCGCGCACGATACGTGAAATCACTGCCTTCACATAAGGGCAGTGATTGCAGATGAAGGCCACGACCAGACCGTTCGGGCCGGCCTGGCTGAAGATCGAATGCGACCTGCCGTCGACGCCAGGCAAAACGGCATCGATGGCGCGCCAGCCGAAATCGCAGACAGGGGGGACGGCCGCCATGCTTGCCTCCGATGGAATTGTTTACGCCGCTTTCCGGATCGCACCGTCGGCCGTCTGTCGGATGGCTCCAATGTTGGTGCGATAAGCCGCCTCGGTGCCCCCCTTGAACACGGCCGACCCGGCGACCAGCACATTGGCCCCGGCCGCGGCGACCAGCGGGGCGGTTTCGGCCGTGACGCCGCCATCGATTTCGATGTCAATCGGGCGGTGGCCAACCAGTGCCTTGATTCGCCTGATCTTCTCGATGACCGCGGAAATGAAGGCCTGGCCGCCAAAGCCTGGATTGACCGTCATCAGCAGCACTAGGTCAAGCCTGTCGAGCACATACTCGATGACGCTCTCCGGCGTCGAAGGATTCAGCGATACGCCGGCCTTCTTGCCGAGATTTTTGATCGCCTGCAGGGAACGATCGAGATGCGGCCCGGCCTCGGCGTGCACCGTGATGATGTCGCAGCCGGCGTTGGCGAAGGCGGCCAGATAGGGGTCGGCCGGCGCGATCATCAGATGGCAATCGAAAATTTTGTCCGTTCGGTCGCGGATCGCCTTGATCACCGGCGGACCGAAGGTGATGTTGGGTACGAAATGGCCGTCCATCACGTCGAGATGGATCCAGTCGGCACCCGCCCGCACGACAGCTTCGACCTCATCGCCGAGCCGCGAGAAATCCGCGGAAAGCACGGAGGGTGCGATGATTGTCCTGGTGACCATGGTCGTCGTCTCCAATTCTGTCTGCGGGTGTTGGTCGCTGCGCCAGCCGGCTCCATCCCGTCAGCGCATCTTCGTCTCCGGTTCGCCTTCGAGTTTCCCTTCCGCGAACACGCGGCTGCCGCGAATGTCGGATTCCTCGATGGTGACAAGATCGGCTTTGGTCAACACCCGGCTGCGCGATGCGAAAAGCCGGTTGGCCTGCCGCAGCCGCGCCCGGTCGAGCCCATTGCGGACCGAACGCGCGTTGGAGAAATGCGGCAGCCTCATGCGGATCGGAAGATACTCTTCGAGCGCACGGGACGCCGCCTCGCTGAGGCGATAATTCTGCTCCGCGAGCATAATCTCGGCGATCGATTTCAGTTCGCTGACGCCATAGTCGGGGAAATCGAGGTGATGGGCGATGCGCGAACGCATGCCGGGATTGCTGTCGAAGAAGCGGTCCATCTTGTTCTTGTAGCCGGCAAGGATCACAACCAGATCGTCACGGTTGTTCTCCATGCACTGCAGCAGGATTTCGATCGATTCCTGGCCGTAGTCGCGTTCGTTCTCGGGCTTGTAGAGATAATAGGCCTCGTCGATGAAAAGCACGCCGCCCATGGCACGCTTGATCACCTCGCGGGTCTTGGGCGCGGTGTGGCCCACATACTGGCCGACGAGATCGTCGCGCGTCACGGCGACCATGTGGCCTTCGCGGACATAGCCCAGACGATGCAGGATTTCGGCCATCCTCAGCGCCACGGTGGTCTTTCCGGTGCCGGGATTTCCCGTAAAGTTCATGTGCAGCGTCGGGGCGCCCGAAGTCAGCCCGAACTTGCGGCGAAGCCGGTCGACCAGGAGGAGAGCGGCGATCTCGCGGATGCGGGTCTTGACCGGCTTCAGGCCAACGAGTTCACGGTCGAGCTTGTCCATGACCTCGTCGATGTTGGACGCCTCGAACTCGGCCTGCAGATCAACCGTCGCGTCCTGTGCGGCAGCGTCCTTGGTCATCGCGTTCAGCATGGTTCGGCTAGCTCCGCTCGCCCTCGGGCCTGTCGGTCGCATAAGGCACGATCGAATAACCCTGACTGCGGCCGTCGCGCTCCTGGCGCAGCAGCCGGAACCCGGGTTCGCTGGGCGGCCGGTTGACAATGAACGACATGCGCGGCGCTTCCCAGCCCTTGGTCGAATCGAAGGCGGTTACCCGCACATACATGTTCGGACACGCTTTCCGGCAAGCGTTGACCTCGAGCAGTATGCCCGCCGGATCTTTCAAGTCGAACATCGGGTTGCCGTACATTTCCCAATAGGTATTTCGCGGATGCGGATCGTCCGTGTACTCGACGCTGACCGCCCAATGGTTCTTCAGCGCGTATTTGATCTGCGCCGAAATCTGCTCGTCGGTCAGGTCGGGCAGGAACGAGAACTGCCCCTGTGTGACCTTGTTTCCCGGATTGGTCATCATGACGACGGTTCCTTTCGTCTAGAAGCTGGGCGTTGCGGTTGGCACGAAGTCGGCCGTGTCGGTCGATTCGTAGTTGAAGGTGACGTCCTTCCAGGTCTCCAGGGCAGCCTTCAGCGGCGTGCACCATCTGGCCGCCTGTTCGAGGATCTTGGTTCCTTCGCGCAAATAATCGCGCCCCTCGTTGCGGGCCAGGATCATCGCTTCCAAGGCGACGCGATTGGCCGTCGCGCCTGCCTGGATGCCGTCCGGATGGCCGATCGTGCCACCGCCGAACTGCAGGATGACATCCTCGCCGAGATAGTGGATCAACTGGTGCATCTGGCCGGCATGGATGCCGCCCGAGGCGACGGGCATCACCTTGTTGAGCGAGGCCCATTCCTGATCGAAGAACAGCCCGGTTTCGAGGTTCTGCGGCGTGCGCTCCTCGCGCAGCGTGTCATAAAATCCCTTGATCATGAGCGGGTCGCCTTCCAGCTTGCCGACCACCGTGCCGGCATGGATGTGGTCGACGCCGGCCATGCGCATCCATTTGCAGATGACGCGGAAATTCATGCCGTGGTTCTTCTGGCGCGAATAGGTCGAGTTGCCGGCACGGTGCAGGTGCAGGATCATGTCGTTGCGGCGCGCCCACTTGGCCATCGACTGGATCGCCGTGTAGCCGATGACGAGGTCGATCATGACGATGCAGGAGCCAAGCTGCTTGGCGAATTCGGCGCGCTCGTACATCTCCTCCATCGTGCCGGCGGTGACGTTGAGATAATGTCCTTTGACCTCGCCGGTGGCGGCCGACGCCTTGTTCACGGCCTCCATGCAGTAGAGGAAGCGGTCGCGCCAGTGCATGAAGGGCTGCGAGTTAATGTTCTCGTCGTCCTTGACGAAGTCGAGGCCGCCCTTCAGCGCTTCGTAAACGACGCGCCCGTAATTGCGTCCCGACAGGCCGAGCTTCGGCTTCGTCGTCGCGCCGAGCAGCGGCCGGCCGAACTTGTCGAGCCGCTCACGCTCCACCACGATACCGGTCGCCGGCCCCTGGAAGGTTTTGAGGTACGCCACCGGGATACGCATGTCTTCCAGCCGCAGCGCCTTGACTGCCTTGAAGCCGAACACATTGCCGATGATCGATGCGGTCAGATTGGCGATCGAGCCCGGCTCGAACAGGTCGAGGTCGTAGGCGATGTAGGCGAAGTACTGTTGCTCGGTCTTGGTTCCGGGACCGGTGTTCGGCACCGGCTCGGATCTGAACGCCTTGGCGCGATAGAGCTCGCAGGCCGTCAGTCGGTCGGTCCACACCACGGTCCACGTCGCGGTGGAGGATTCACCGGCGATGGCCGCCGCCGCCTCCTCGTGGTCGACGCCCGGCTGCGGCGTGATCCGGAACATGGCGATCAGATCGGTCTCCTTGGGCCTGTAGTCCGGCTCCCAGTAGCCCATCTTCTTGTAGGGGATGACCCCTGACTTGTAGCGTTCCTTGCCTTCCTTGAGCGTTCCCGCTGGCAGTATGTCGATCTTGTTCATGACAGGTCTCCTGTTTGTTGCTCAGGCGGCTTTCGCGGTGGCGATATGGGGATCGAGCTTTCCCGCGGCGTAACGTTTCGCCATCTCGTCCATGGCGATGACCTTGATCTTCGAGGCGTTGGACGCCGTACCGAAACGCTCGAACCGGTCCCGGCAAAGGTCGCGCAAGGCATCCATGGCTGGCTTCAGGAATTTACGGGGATCGAACTCGCGCGGGTCTTCCGTCGCGACGCGGCGGAACTGCCCGGCCATGGCCATGCGGCAATCGGTGTCGATGTTGACCTTGCGCACGCCGTAGCGGATGCCGCGCTCTATCTCCTCGACCGGAACGCCAAAGGTCTGGGGCATCTCGCCGCCGTATCTGTTGATAATGTCCTGCAACTCCTGCGGCACCGAGGAAGAGCCGTGCATGACCAGATGCGTGTTGGGCAGCTTTTCGTGGATCGCCTCGATCACCTGCATGGCCAGGATGTCGCCGTCCGGCTTGCGGGTGAATTTGTAGGCGCCGTGCGAGGTGCCGCAGGCGATCGCCAGCGCGTCGACCTGGGTTGCGGTCACAAAGTCGACCGCCTGATCGGGATCGGTCAATAACTGGTCGTGGGAAAGCGCGCCTTCGGCGCCGTGGCCATCCTCTGCCTCGCTTTGACCGGTTTCCAGCGAGCCGAGCACACCCAGTTCGCCTTCGACGGAAGCACCGACCCAATGCGCCATGCGTGCGACGCGTTCGGTTATGGCGACGTTGTAGTCGTAGCTGGCCGGCGTCTTGGCGTCCGCCATCAAGGATCCGTCCATCATCACCGAGGTGAAGCCGTGGCGGATCGCGGAAAGGCAGGTGGCCTCGCTGTTGCCGTGGTCTTGATGGATGCATAGCGGGATGGTCGGGTGGATTTCGGTCAGCGCCTCCATCATCTTGGCCAGCATGATGTCGTTGGCATAGGATCGGGCGCCACGCGAAGCCTGGATGATGACAGGCGCGTCGCAGGCCTTGGCCGCTTCCATGATGGCGAGGCCCTGTTCCATGTTGTTGATGTTGAATGCCGGTACGCCGTAGCCGTGCTCGGCGGCATGGTCGAGAAGCTGGCGAAGGGTGATGCGAGCCATTGTGAATCCTCCTAGATGATGAGCTTCAGCGCCGCTGCAGCAACCGCTTCGGACGTTATGTTGAAATGCCGGTAGAGGTCGGGGGCAGGGGCGCTGGCGCCGAAGCCGGTCATGCCGACGAAAGCGCCGGTCTCGCCGATCCAGCGGTCCCAGCCCAGCCGGGCTGCCGCTTCGACCGCGACGCGCGGCGCCGAGCCGAGGACGGCCTTGCGGGTGGCGCTGTCCTGCTCCTCGAAAAGCTCCCAGCACGGCATCGACACGACGGCGGCGGCGGCGCCATGCTCGGTCTCCAGCCTTTCGGCGGCAGCAACCGCGATCTCGACTTCCGAGCCGGTGGCGATCAGGGTGACGGCGCGGTGCTTTGCCGGCTCGCGCAGGATGTAAGCGCCCTGGCAGGAGCGGTTCTCGTCGCTGTGCGACCGACGCAGCATCGGCAGGTTCTGGCGCGACAGCACCAGGACGCTCGGCCGGTCCTTGCTCTTTAGCGCGAGTTCCCAGCACTCCGCCGTTTCGATGACATCCGCCGGGCGGAAGACGTTGAGATTAGGCGTGGCACGCAGCATCGCAAGGTGCTCGACCGGCTGGTGCGTCGGGCCGTCCTCGCCGAGGCCGATGGAATCGTGTGTCATCACATAGATGACGCGCTGGCCCATGAGCGCCGAGAGCCGCATCGCGCCGCGCGCATAATCGGCGAAGCACAGGAACGTACCGCCATAGGGCACGAAACCGCCATGCAGCGCGATGCCGTTCATGGCGGCCGCCATGCCGTGCTCACGAATGCCGTAGTGAATGTAGCGGCCGGCATAGTCACCCGGTGCAATGCGGTTCATGCCCTTGGTGATCGTCAGATTCGAATGCGTCAGATCGGCCGAGCCGCCGACGGTCAACTCCGTTGCGCCGTTGATGACCTCCAGCGCCATTTCGGAGGCTTTTCGCGTCGCCACCTTGGTTGCCTTCTCGATATGTTCGCGACGAAAGGCGTCGAGCGCTTCGAAGACCGTATCAGGCAGTTCGGCGGCGACAGCGTTTTCAAAAGCCTCGCGCCGCGGCGAGGCGGCAAGCCGCTGCTCCCAGGCGCGCCGCATCGCTTCGCCGCGACCGGCAATCTCGCGCCAGGCGAAAAGGATATCATCCGGCACATCGAACGGTGCGTGCGCCCAGCCGATGTTTTCGCGTGTCGCGGCGATCTCTGCTTCACCCAGCGGTGCGCCGTGCGTCTTCTCCGAACCGCCGAGATTGGGGGCACCCATGCCGATCACTGTGCGGCAGGCAATCAGCGATGGCCGATCCGACCGCCGCGCCGCCTCGATTGCCGCGGCGACTGCCTCCATGTCGTGGCCGGCGACACTTTGGACATCCCAGCCGGCGGCCTTGAAGCGCGCCGGCTGGTCCATCGACGTGGAGAGGGAGGTCGGCCCGTCAATGGAAATCGCATTGTCGTCCCAGAAGACGATCAGGCGGGAAAGCTTCAGGTGACCAGCGAGGTCTATTGCCTCGTGACTGATTCCCTCCTGAAGGCAGCCGTCGCCCGCAATGACATAGGTATGATGATCGACCAGATCGGCACCGTGGCGGGCGGCAAGCATGCGTTCCGCCAGCGCCATGCCGACCGCCGTGGAAATGCCCTGTCCCAGCGGTCCGGTGGTGGTCTCCACGCCAAGCGCATGGCCATATTCCGGATGTCCGGCGGTGCGGCTGCCCAACTGCCGAAATCGCTGCAATTCCTCGATCTGCATGTCTTCATAGCCGAGCAGATGATGCAGCGCGTATTGCAGCATCGAGCCGTGGCCGGCTGAAAGCACGAAACGGTCACGGTCGGGCCAGTCCGGCCTCGACGGATCGATATTGATGAAGCGGTTGAACAGCACCGTTGCGACGTCGGCCATGCCCATCGGCATGCCAGGGTGACCCGAATTCGCCTTTTGGACGCTGTCCATCGCCAGCGCGCGAATGGCGTTCGCCATGTCGCGCTCCGAGACGGGAGCGGTTGTGGTGACGGGCTTCAGTGCTGTTTGGCTGGTCATTGCATCCTCCTCACGACACACGGCTCTTGCGTTCAATCAATTGCAGGATGAGCGGCGTCAGGATCAGTTGCATGGCAAGATCGAGCTTGTTGCCTGGCACCACTATGGAATTTGGCCGCGACATGAACGAGTCGTGGATCATCGACAGCAGATACGGAAAATCGATGCCGCGCGGATTGGCGAAGCGGATAACCAGCATCGATTCGTCGGGCGTCGGGATCCAGCGCGCGATGAACGGGTTGGACGTGTCGACGATCGGCACGCGCTGGAAGTTGATGGCGGTCTGCGAGAATTGCGGGACGATGTAGCGGACATAGTCGGGCATCCGGCGCAGGATCACGTCCATCACCGCCTCGGTGGAATAGCCGCGTGTCGAACGGTCGCGATGGATCTTCTGGATCCATTCGAGATTGATGACCGGCACGACCCCTATCTTGAGATCCGCATGCTTGGCCAAATTGATCGTGTCGGTGACGACACAGCCGTGCAGCCCCTCGTAGAAGAGCAGGTCGCTGGGAGCGAATTCGCGCCATTCGGTAAAGGTTCCCGGTGGCGTGCCGTGCTGCTTTTCCTCTTCCTCATCGTGAATGTAGGTGCGGGTCTTGCCGGTTCCGCGGCGGCCATATTCCGCGAACACCTCTTCGAGAATTCCGAGTTCGTTGGCCGCGGCATTGAAATGGGTGAAGTTCGGGTTGCCGGCCTTTTCCTCCTCGGCCACCTTTGCCTTCATCGCCGCGCGATCGTAGCGGTGGAAGGCGTCGCCTTCGATGAAAGCGGCCTCGATGTTCTCGCGCCGGAAAATCAGATCGAAGATGCGCTTGACCGAGGTCGTGCCGGCGCCCGACGACCCGGTGATGGTGATGATGGGGTGCTTGGCTGACATGGTGCTGCTCAGGCTCTGAACAGGCCGCGGCGGCTGAACAGCGGCGCACGCTCACCGATGTTGCTCGGCTCTGTGTGGTAGCGGGTGATGCGCGCGACTTCCCGCGCCGACCCGAAGATCATCGGCACGCGCTGATGCAGGCTCTCGGGTTCGATTTCCAGGATTCGGTTGATTGCATCGGTGGCGGCACCACCAGCCTGTTCTATGAGATAGGCGATCGGGTTGGCCTCGTAGACGAGGCGCAGCCGTCCCTGACCATAGCCCTTGCGTCGATCGCCGGGGTAGAGAAAAACGCCGCCGCGCATCAATATGCGGTAACAGTCGGCAACCAGAGAGGCGATCCAGCGCATGTTGAAATCCTTCTCGCGCGGTCCTTCGGTGCCCTCCAGGCAGTCGTCGACATAGAGCCGCACGGCCTCGTCCCAGTGCCGGTAGTTGGCGGCGTTGATGGCGAATTCCTGAGTGCGTTGCGGAATGATCCGGCTTTCATAGGCCTGGACGAAGGTGCCGAGCCTTGTCGAGAAGACGAAGACATGGGTGCCGCTGCCGAGCGACAGGACGAGTGCCAGCTGCGGCCCATAGATGAAGAAACCGGCGCCTAGCTGGTTCACGCCCGCCTGCAGGAAAGAGGCGGCCGGATCAGCGTCCGGCGCGCCAGTTGCGGTCAGGAGCGAGAAGATCGTTCCGATCGAGACGTTGGTGTCGATGTTGGAAGAGCCGTCGAGCGGGTCGATCGCGATGGCTAGTGGCGCTTGCCTGTCGAGCAGGACCGGCTGCTCCAGTTCCTCGGAGGCGTAAAGCGCGACAGGCGCCCGGCGCATGGCGTCGAGGAAGATGTCGTCGGAGAAGACGTCGAGATCCTTCTGGACGTCGCCGTCGGCATTGGCGCCACGGGTTTCGGCAAAGGCGGCGCCGAGCACCCCTTGGTTGATGGTGTTGCGGACCTTGATGGCGGCCTGTGTCAACTGACGGACGGTCGTCACAACTGCCGAGCGGAATTCGTCAGGCTGGCCGAGATAGGAGTTCAGAAAAGCGTCGAGCGTTGCCGCTGGCATCGTAACCTCCCGGTCCGGCCGCATCTCCTCGGAGCGGCTGGACTGGAGGAATGGAAACAAACGTCGCGAGATAAGTAAAATTCAATAACTTTACTTAGCCAGTAAAAATAATTTAGTATGCGGCATGAGGAACCTCACGCTCAAGCATTTCAAG
>NZ_RZQI01001441.1:0-856 GCF_003998335.1 Mesorhizobium sp. M7A.F.Ca.CA.002.05.1.1
ATCCTGGGCTTGGGCTTCTGAGCTTCCCTGGAATAGGTGTTGAAGAAGGCCGTGCCGTCGCGCACCGTCACCCGGGGGCAATAGGCCTGCAACTGGCTGGCCAGTATCTTGGGATCCTGGGGCGGCGGTGGCGCCGTCGGGTCCTCCTTCTTGCCTATGCCGAGGTTCAGGATGCCATTGTCGCCCGATTGGCAGCCGGCGGCGGCAAGCATAAAGCCGGTGAGCGCAAGACCCGCCAAAAAGCGACCACTGAATGTACGAAACGCCATGAAACTGCACTTCCCTCTCGCAAAGCTGGTGACGTATATCAACCGCGCGGCAAAAATGCGACTGAGCCAGCGCAGAAATTAACCACCTTGCGGTGGATGGAAAAGCCAAGCAGTAACGGAATTGTGACATGCACTATGTGAGTACCCGCGGGGAAGCCCCCGTTCTCGGATTTTCCGACGCCGTGCTGGCCGGGCTGGCGCGCGACGGCGGGCTCTACGTGCCGCGCGAGTGGCCACAGTTTTCCGCCGCCGAGATCCGCGCCATGCGCGGCCTTGCCTATCCCGACCTTGCGATCCGCGTGCTGTCGCCGTTCCTTGGCGACGAAATCCCGGCCTCCGTTTTCGAGCGGCTGGTGCGCGAAGCCTATGCCACCTTCCGCCACGAGGCCGTCTGCCCGCTGGTGCAGACCGGCCCCAACACCTTCATCCTGGAACTTTTCCACGGGCCGACGCTCGCCTTCAAGGACGTGGCGATGCAGCTTCTGGCCCGGCTGATGGACCATGTGCTTGCCGAACGCGACCAGCACGCCACCATCGTCGGCGCCACCTCGGGCGATACCGGCGGGGCGGCCACCCATGCCTTTGCC
>NZ_RZQI01001442.1:0-855 GCF_003998335.1 Mesorhizobium sp. M7A.F.Ca.CA.002.05.1.1
CAGGCCACGATCGGCGACTCGCAGCCGCTCGGACGGCCACACGGCGCGGATCGCCTCGAGGATAGCACAGCCGGCCAGCACCAGATCGGCGCGATCGGCACCGATGCAAGGGTTGGCGCAGCGCTGCTGGAAATCCCAGCCAACCAGTCTTTCGACCATGCGATCGACGCTGTCGCGGTCCATCCACAGCCCATCGACACGGCGGCGATCGTAGCGCTCGAGCTCAAGGTGGACACCGGCCAGCGTCGTCACGGTTCCGGACGTGCCCAGCAGATGGAAATTCGGACTGGCCTTGAGATGGCTCAGCCGATCGCGACCGTCGAAGCTGGCCAGCCGGCCGGCAACGTCGTCGACCATGGCGGCGAAGATCTCGCGCGTCACCGTGCGGCCGCCAAAGCGCTCGGCCAGCGAGACGACGCCGACCGGCAGCGACGTCCACGACACGATATGATTGGCCAGCCTTGGCGAACGGCGGCCAGCGAGATCGATGAGCGCGATTTCCGACGAACCACCGCCAATATCGAACAGGACGACGCCTTGGGTGTCGCGCTCGACCAGCGAGCCGCAGCCGGACACCGCCAGCCGCGCTTCGGTCTGGCGGTCGATGATCTCAAGCTTCAGGCCCGCCTCGCGTTCCACGCGGTCGATGAACTCGACGCCGTTTTCGGCCGTGCGGCAGGCCTCGGTGGCGATCAGCCGGGCTTTTCTGATCTTGCGGTTGCGCAATTTGTCGCCGCAGATTTTCAGCGCCTCGACCGCGCGGTCCATCGCCGGCTGGCGGAGCCGGCCATTGGCGGTGAGCCCCTCGCCCAGCCGGACGATGCGCGAAAAAGCGTCGATGACGCGGAACTGGCC
>NZ_RZQI01001443.1:0-854 GCF_003998335.1 Mesorhizobium sp. M7A.F.Ca.CA.002.05.1.1
TTCGTCGTCAGCGAAAACGCCTGGCGCAAGGGTGGCGCGCCTTCGGGGACATCGACGATGTTCGCCAAGCTCAAGTCGTCGATCCGGCTCGAAGACCTGATTCAGGGCGTGACCGTGCAGGCGGCCAATGACGGCTGCATCATCATCGCCGAAGGCATGTCGGGATCCGAGGACAATTTTGCCGCGCAGATGACCGAACGGGCCCGCCAGATCGGCCTCAAGACGTCGACTTTCGTCAATTCGACCGGCCTGCCGGCGGATGGCCAACAGACGACCGTGCGCGAGCTGGCGCAGCTCGCCCTGCACCTGTGGCGTGATTATCCGGATTTCTACCGCTACTACGGCCAGAAGGATTTTACCTGGAACAAGATCTCGCAGAGGAACCGCAATCCGCTGCTGGCGATGGACATCGGCGCCGACGGCCTGGCGGTCGGTGCGAGCGAGGCAGCCGGCTTCGGCATCGTCGGTACGGTCAGTCACAACGGCACACGGGTGATCGCGGCGATGAGCGGGCTGGCCTCGGACAAGGAGCGTGCCGAAGAGGCGCGAAAGCTGCTCGACTGGGGTGTCCGCTCGTTCGAGAAGACCGAAATCTTCGCCAGGGACGAGGTGGTTGGAGAAGCCCAGGTTTTTGGCGGCGCCAAGCCCGGGGTGATGCTGAAGGCCAAGGGTCCGATCGACATCTTCCTGCCGATCACCAATCGCGACAAGCTGACGGCCAGGATCGTCTATGACGGCCCGATTGCAGCACCGGTGGAGGAGGGGCAGCCGGTGGGCGCGCTGCGCGTCTGGATCGGCGATACGCTGAGCCAGGAGACGCCGCTTTTCGCCGCCGAATCGATCGGCGTCGGCAC
>NZ_RZQI01001444.1:0-852 GCF_003998335.1 Mesorhizobium sp. M7A.F.Ca.CA.002.05.1.1
GTGTTCCAGGGAACGCCAACGTCTCACTCCGCTGGAACACCCCTCATCCGTCTCGACGCTGTCGCGCCGATCCACCTTCTCCCACAAGGGGAGAAGGGAGCGTCGGCGCTACCCCTGCGGCCTGAACCTTGCCACCAGCGTGTGGCTCTCGGCCGCGTAGGTAAAGCGCACATGGGTGACCGGATGTTCGGCGCTCCATGTCCGCCGCTCTACCACCAGGCACGGCGCGCCGGCTTCGATGTCGAGTGCGGCCGCTATATGTCTGTCGGCGGCGACAGCGCGAATCCGGTGCTCGGCTTCGCTCCACGGCACGCGGCCGATCAGCCATGGTCCTGGTGCGATGGCCACGAATTCCACGTCTGCTGCCTCGGGTACGGCGGTGAGGTTGATCAGCCGCTGTTCATGCGCGAACGGCCGCTCGCCGGCGAAATGCCCGCATTCCAGCGCCAGAACCGGTCCGGCCAAGCCCAATTCCAGCAGGGCGCGATCCTCGGCGCTGCTGCGCCTTTTGTGCCGAGCGACGCGCTCGTAGCGGTAAGGCAAGCCGAGCGCTTCGACCTCGATGCGGATATCGTGGATTTCCAGCACCGCCGCTTGCGACTGCGGCCGGCGCACAAAGCTGCCTGAGCGGCGGCGACGTTCGATCAGCCCGGCCTTGGCAAGCTGTGACAGCGCCTTGTTCACCGTCATGCGCGAGCAATTGTATTGCACGCTCAGTTCGTGCTCGAACGGGATGCGATGGCCGGGCGCCCAGGCACCGGACGTGATCTTCTCACTGATGTCGGTCAGGATGCGCTGGTGCAGCGAGCCGCCACCGTCCGCTACCACTGTGCCGGCCATGCTCATGCCGAA
>NZ_RZQI01001445.1:0-849 GCF_003998335.1 Mesorhizobium sp. M7A.F.Ca.CA.002.05.1.1
CGCCAAGACCGAGGTGCACCAGATCCTGGTGCAGCTTGCGGCGCGCGGCATTGCGGTGATGATGATTTCGTCCGAGCTGCCCGAGGTGCTTGCAGTGTCGGACCGCATCGTCACCATGCGCCGGGGCCGCATCACCGGCCAGATGCCGGGCGTCGAGGCAAACGAGGAAAGACTGATGGAACTGATGGCACTCGACCGCAAGGAGACACTATGAGCGTGGCGGGGGAACAGGATCAGCGCGGCGGCATCAACTTCGCGCGGCTTTTGATGAGCTTCGGGCCGCTGCTGTTCCTGGTGGCGCTGATCATCGTCTTCACCGTGCTGAAGCCGAGCTTCATGGACCCGATCAACCTGTTCAACATCACAAGGCAGATCTCGATCACCGGGCTGATCGCGCTCGGCATGACCTTCGTCATCCTCACCGCCGGCATCGACCTGTCGGTCGGTTCGCTGCTCGCCTTCTGCGGTATGGTCGCCGCCGTGGTCGCCAAGGGTGGCTCCGCCAACACGCTGTCGCTGTCGACGAGCGGCACGCAAGGATTCGGCTGGTTCGCAGCACTCTTGGCCGCCGTCGTTGTGGGCGCTGCTGCCGGCGGGGTGCAAGGGCTTGTCATCACCCGGCTGAAAGTGCCGCCCTTCGTCGTTACGCTGGGCGGGCTGACGGTGTTTCGCGGGCTGACGCTGACCATCTCAAACGGCGGCCCGATCTCGGGCTTCGACGCCTCGATGCGCTGGTTCGGCACCGGGCTGATCGGCCCCGTGCCGGTGCCGGCGCTGATCTTCGCCGCGGCCGCCATCCTGTGCCATATCGTGCTGCGCTACACGCGCTACGGGCGCGCTGTCTACGCC
>NZ_RZQI01001446.1:0-849 GCF_003998335.1 Mesorhizobium sp. M7A.F.Ca.CA.002.05.1.1
GCTGCCAGCGCCTGCGTCAGGTCGGCGATCAGATCATCCGGGTGCTCCACGCCGATCGACAGCCTGACCGTGGTCTCCAGCACGCCGATGCGTTCGCGCACCTCGAAGGGTATGCCCGAATGGGTCATGGCCGCGGGGTGGCTGGCCAAGGATTCCGTTCCGCCCAGGCTCACCGCCAGCTTGAAGATCTGCAGGTTGTTGAGAAAGGCGAAAGCCGCCTTCTCGCCGCCCTTGATATCGAAGGAGAAGGTCGAGCCGGCACCAGTGCATTGCGCCCTGTAGGTGCGGCCAGCCGGCGTTTCCTCGCCCAGGAACGGAAGGTAATGCACCTTCTCGACCTTGGCATGGTCGCGCAGGAATTCGGCGACCAGGCGCGCATTGTCGTTGGCCCGCTCCATGCGGATCGACAGCGTCTCCAGCGAGCGGCCAAGCATCCAGCAGGAATGCGGGTCGAGCTGCGTGCCGATCGCGCCGCGCAGCGCCTTGATCGGCTTGGTGACCGCCTTGCTGCCCATGGCGGCGCCCGCGATGAGATCGGAATGGCCGCCGACATATTTGGTCAGCGAATAGACGGACACGTCGGCGCCATGTTCGATGGGCCGCTGGAAAACCGGGCCGAGCAGCGTGTTGTCGCACACGACGATCGGCGTCGACCCTTGGCTAGCGCCGATCTCGTCGGCGATCTTCCGCATCAGCGCGATATCGACCAGGCTGTTGGTCGGGTTTGACGGCGTTGCGATCAGGATGACCGACACGCGGCCCTTCGCGACGGCGGCGTCGGAGGCCGTGCGCACCGCTGCCTCATCGACGCCATCTACGAAACCGACCGCGCCGATACCGAAGCCGGAG
>NZ_RZQI01001447.1:0-845 GCF_003998335.1 Mesorhizobium sp. M7A.F.Ca.CA.002.05.1.1
GGTACTGGACTGTCTGCACATCCGGCACCGCGACCTGGGATTGCGGCACATAGTTCGATTGGGCGTTAACCGACACGGCCTCCGCCGCAACGAATGTGGCGGAGAGAGTGGCCGCCAGAAGGCTCGTTGTGATTCTGTTCATTGGTTTTCTCCTCGATGGTTTTGGCGGACGTCCCTGTGCCGGGAAAACGAGCGGCGCATACAATTGTTCCCCAGACTGGATGCCGCTGTCGGGCAGAAATGCCAGTGTTCCCTTGGCTGTTCTCCCACCGGTGGCGCGGCTGGCAAGTGTCGCGACAGGCCGAAGCCACCCGTGTTTGCGAGCTCTCTTTTTCCGGTTGACCGGTCGAGGCACTCTCCCTATGTTCCGCGCAATTTCGAGGGCCGCCTTTCGCCCGCGGGAGCGCGTAGCTCAGCCGGTAGAGCAACTGACTTTTAATCAGTAGGTCATGGGTTCGAATCCCATCGCGCTCACCAAATCCACCCGATGAACTGTCACCCATCTCTCGGGAAGGGCACACCATAACGGGCGGGGAAGCCGTCAACGCTTCCAGAAATCGCGGTGCGGTGCGAGCAATTCGTCGGCGATTTCGGGGAAGGGGCCAAAGACCTCGATCTTTTTCTGGCCGGAGCCGAGGACGGTGCGCGAAGAGAGGCTCATCGTCGGATTCTCAGCGTGATCCCCGGTGAGCGCCAGCAGCTCGGTCTCCTCGATCCCGTAAACCAGCCGCCCGATATTGGCCCAATACATCGTGCCGGCGCACATGGCGCACGGCTCGAAGGTTGAGACCAGCGTGCATTGCCACAGGGACTCCGGCTCGTAGGCCGCCGCCGCGCGCCGGGCG
>NZ_RZQI01001448.1:0-843 GCF_003998335.1 Mesorhizobium sp. M7A.F.Ca.CA.002.05.1.1
GGTCAGCGGCAGTTCGAAATCGGCGGCGGCGGCAAAGGCCGCGGTGACACCCGGAACCACCTCATAGGCGATGCCGGCATCACGAAGTGCCGCCATCTCTTCGCCGGCCCGGCCGAACACCAGCGGATCGCCCGACTTCAGCCGCACGACACGCTTGCCTTCACGGCCAAGCTCGACCAGCAGCGCATTGATCTCAGCCTGGCTCTTGGTGTGGCAGCCCTTACGCTTTCCGACCGGCAGGCGCTCGGCATCGCGGCGACCCATGGCAACGACCGCCTCGGGCACCAGCGCGTCATGGACGATGACATCGGCTTCCATCAGCAGACGATGGGCCCGCAAGGTCAAAAGATCCTCGGCGCCCGGACCGGCGCCAACCAGCGCGATGTGACCGCAAGCGGGCGTGTCCGACAGCAGGAGATCGACGGCAGCTTCATGCGCCTGCGAAAGCTGGCCGGCTTCGGCCGCGCGCGCAGGAGCGCCAGAGAAGAAATCATTCCAGAAGCGGCGGCGGGCATTGCCTTTCGGCAGCAGCTTCTCGGCAGCCCCGCGAAACGACGCCGCAAGAATTGCCAGCGGCCCGAGCGACGGCGACAGCATGCGGTCGATGCGGCCGCGCAACATCTGGGCAAGCACCGGGCCTGCACCTTCGGTGCCGATGGCGATGGCGACCGGCGCGCGGTTGACCAGCGCCGGGGTGAAGAAATCGCAAAGCTCAGGCCGATCGACGGCATTGACCGGAATGCTTAGGCGGCGCGCATCCGCAGCCACCCGACGGTCGAGTTCCTCGTCGCCGCTGGCGGCAAACACCATGATCGCGCCTTCGAGCTGCGATGCGTCGTAAGC
>NZ_RZQI01001449.1:0-841 GCF_003998335.1 Mesorhizobium sp. M7A.F.Ca.CA.002.05.1.1
GGTCGAGCCCGGTGAGGATGCCGGCGCCGCCGAGGAGCGCCTGGCGCGCGTGGGCGCCGCCAAGGCGGCGATCGCGCGCATCGAGAGCATTGCCGGAGCCGCTGATGATGAGGGGGGCGAGGTGCCCGGCGCCAGGCTTGCCGCTGCTGATAACATTGTCGCCGGCTACCGGCGCCGCATCGCCGCCTCGGACGAAGCCGATGAGGCCCGCGCTGAGGCGCGCGAAGCCGGAAGGCTGGAACTCGAATTGAGATCTGCCGGCATCGAAGCCGAGCGCGAGGCCGTGCGCGCCATGTTTCGCAGCGGCGAGATCAACGACCATACGTCGCAGGCGCTGTTTGCCGAAATCACGCTTACCGAGGCACTGCTGAAAGGTCGCAAGGCGAGGAAATAGCGACCCGCGGGCCTGGCTGGCGCAATCCGGCCAGCAAATTTCGCGTGGCAAACGTGGCGGGGCGAAAACAACTGTGTTAATGGCGCGGCAAATGCAAGTCGCCCAAAATTGTGCAGCGGTTTTGGGACAACGGCTTGCATAAATTAAAATTGCCCCCGAACCTTGAGGATTTCAGGCCATGGCAACAGCAGCGGCAGTGTCGAACAAGTTCGAATCCTTCTTCGAAACCACGCTGGCCGACGCCGATCCGGAGATTTTCGGGGCCATCCGCAACGAACTCGGCCGCCAGCGCCACGAGATCGAACTGATCGCCTCGGAAAACATTGTTTCCCGCGCCGTGCTTGAAGCGCAGGGCTCGATCATGACCAACAAATATGCCGAGGGCTATCCCGGCAAGCGCTATTATGGCGGCTGCCAGTTCGTCGACGTGGCCGAGGAACTGGCCAT
>NZ_RZQI01001450.1:0-840 GCF_003998335.1 Mesorhizobium sp. M7A.F.Ca.CA.002.05.1.1
CGCCATTGGAGCCGTGGCCGCGTGACAGGCGCCACAGCCATTTCGGATCGGTGCGCCAGTCGCCCCAGAATTTCGACACCAGCCAGCTTTGCAGGTAGGACGCCTCGACATGCCTGACGGTGCCGATCTCGCCCGCCTGCACCATCTGGCGGGCCTTCTGCAGCGCCGGCACATTGCGATAGGTGAGGTTCACCATGTTGACGATGCCGGCGGCCTCGGCGGCGTCGGCCATCTCGGTCGCCTTGCCATAGTTTTCGGCCAGCGGCTTCTCGCACAGCACCGGCTTGCCGGCGGCGACCAGCGCCATGGTGGTCGGGTGGTGGATGCGGTCCGGCGTGACATTGGCCACCGCGTCGAACTCACCCCATGTCAGCGCCTCATCCAGCGCGGTAAAGCGGTTGGGAATGTCAAAACTGTCGGCGAACTCGCCGACCCGTGCCGGATCGACATCGACCGCGCCGACGATGTCGACGCCGTCGATGGCGGTGAAGCGCCGCGCATGTTCCTGCGCCATCCAGCCGGTGCCGAGTATCAAAAGCCGCATTCTTTGCTCCTTGGGGTGAGATGCCGGGATCCCCCCGGCCGACGCCCTCAAATAGCGCGTATGATGCCGCCGTCGACCCGGATGTTCTGGCCGGTGATGTAGCCGGCGCCTTCGGACGCCAGGAAGGCGATGGTCGCGGCGATTTCTTCCGAGGTGCCGTAGCGCTGCATCGGCACACTGTCGCGGCGTTCTTCTGTGGCCGGCAGGCTGTCGATCCAGCCGGGCAGCACGTTGTTCATGCGCACATTGTCGGCGGCGTAGGTGTTGGCGAAGATCTTGGTGTAGGCGGCAAGCCC
>NZ_RZQI01000144.1:0-9577 GCF_003998335.1 Mesorhizobium sp. M7A.F.Ca.CA.002.05.1.1
GGTCAAGCCGGCGCTTGAAAAACTGCTGCGCGAGGAGTTCGTCGGCACCGACGCCTTCGTCAAGCCGCTCGAACTCGGACCGCCGGTCGGCCGCCCGGTGCAATATCGCGTCGGCGGTCCCGACATCCAGACGGTGCGCGAACTGGCGCAGCAATTCGCCGGTGTCATCTCCGCCAATCCAAAGCTAGCAGCGCCGACCTTCGACTGGAACGAGCCGCAGCGTGTGCTGAGGGTCGACGTGCTGCAGGACAAGGCACGCCAGCTCGGTATCACCTCCTCCGACATCGCCAGCGCGCTGAACAGTACGGTCGGCGGCGCCACCATCACGCAGGTGCGCGACGCCACCTATCTGATCAATGTCGTGGCGCGCTCGCGTGGGTCCGAACGCGGCTCGATCGAAACCTTGCAGAACATGCAGCTGCCGACCAGTACCGGCGAGGCGATCCCGCTCGCGGCCGTCGCCAACTTCCGCTACGATCTGGAGCAGCCAACGGTGTGGCGACGCGACCGCATCCCGACCATCACCGTGCGCGCCGGACTGGTCGGCGACGTGCTGCCGGCCACCGTCGTCAACGAGTTGAAGCCGTCGGTCGATGCCTTCACCGCCAAGCTGCCGCCGGGTTATTCGATCGCCACCGCCGGCTCGGTCGAGGAGAGTGCCAAAAGCCAGGGACCAATCGCCGCCGTCGTGCCGTTGATGCTGTTCGTCATGGCGACGATCCTGATGGTGCAGTTGCAGAGTTTCCAGCGCCTGTTCCTGGTGGTGGCCGTGGCGCCGCTCGGCCTGATCGGCGTGGTGGCGGCCCTGGTGCCGAGCGGAGCACCGCTCGGCTTCGTCGCCATCCTCGGCGTGCTGGCGCTGATCGGCATCCTGATCCGCAACTCGGTCATCCTGATCGTGCAGATCGAGGATCTCGTCCGGGACGGCAAGGACCGCTGGGCCGCTGTCATCGAAGCGACGGAACACAGGATGCGCCCGATCGCGCTGACGGCGGCCGCCGCCAGCCTGGCGCTGATCCCGATCGCACGTGAAGTGTTCTGGGGCCCGATGGCCTATGCCATGATGGGCGGCATCATTGCCGGCACGGCGATTACGTTGCTGTTCCTGCCGGCGCTTTATGTGACGTGGTTCAGGATCAAGGAGCCTGAAGCCCAGGAAGAGCCACCTGTGGAGAGCGGCGAACCGGTGCAAGCTCAGACTTAAGGCTTTGCCGGGTCATTCGTTGTCGTTAGAGGGTACGGGACGTGACTTTGCACGCCGCCATGGCGATGATTTCGAGGCGCGCCAAGCATGCCAACCTTTAGGCAAATCGGCCAACTCCAGGATAGTTTGATCCCACCTCACCACCTCTTGCAGGCCGACGAGCATTATGTCGCCGTCATCCACAGGTCCGGGTTCGCTGTTGTGGAATTGCCAAGTGCCACCTTCGTCGTTGTAGCTGTCGTCGTCGTCATCTTCATGCACAACGTATGCGATCCAGTCGCCACGTTTAAATATGCTCTTGTCCGAATACACTGCGAGATTGGGCGGATCCGCAAACTTCCATTCCTCCATAGGAATTCCCCGAGATGGTTGTTCGACGCAAAACGAGAAAACGAATTCAGGCGGTTCTCACAAACCCATCGCTGGCCCGCAACAGATTGCGCGTATAATCCTTGGTTACGCGGCGTTCGACAAGGTCTGCCGCCGCCAGATTCTCCACCGCCTCGCCGCTTTGCATCACCATCAGCCGCTCGCACATATGGGTGATGATGGCGAGGTCGTGGCTGACCATCAGGAAGGTCAGCTTGCGCCGCCTGCGTACCTCTTCCAACAGGTTGAGCACTTCCGCCTGCACCGAGGCATCGAGCGCCGAGGTCGGCTCGTCGAGCAGCAAGATCGACGGTTCGAGAATCAGCGCACGGGCGATCGCCACGCGCTGGCGCTGGCCGCCGGAGAGCTGGTGCGAATAGCGGAACCGAAAACCGTTGCCGAGGCCGACCTCGTCGAGCGCCCGCTGGATGCGCTTTTCGCCGTCGGCAAAGCCATGGATGGCAAGCGGTTCCTGCAGCAGCCGGTCGACGGTCTGGCGCGGGTGCAGCGAGCCGTACGGATCCTGGAAGACCATCTGGACTTCGCGGTAGAAGGCCTTGTCGCGGCGTGTCCCAAGCGTCTTGCCGTTGACGACGATGCTGCCCGATGCGACCGGCGCAAGGCCGGCGATGGCCCGCAGCAGCGTCGATTTGCCGGAGCCGGATTCACCGACCAGGCCGAAGGATTCGCCCGGCTGCACGTCGAGGCTGACACCCTTCAGCGCGCGAAAACGGTCGAAGATCACTTCCAGCCTGTCGACGGCAATCGCGGAAGTCATGCCGCCCACTCCGGCTTGCGGTCGAGCACCGGCAGCGGGTGGCGGTCGGCGCCGATCTTGGGCATGCAATTGAGCAAGCCGCGCGTGTAGGGATGCTGGGCATGGCCGAGTTCGGACGCCTTGAGCTGCTCGACCACCTTGCCGGCATACATGACGATGACGCGGTCGCAGAAGGATGAGACCAGGCGCAGATCGTGCGAGATGAAGATCAGCCCCATGCCGCGTTCGCTGACCAGCTTGTCGAGGATGCCTAGCACATCGAGCTGCACGGTTACGTCGAGCGCCGAAGTCGGTTCGTCGGCGATCATCATTTCCGGTCCTGCGATCAGCATCATGGCGATCATGGCGCGCTGGCCCATGCCGCCCGAAACTTCATGCGGATGCAGGTTGAAGACGCGAGAGGGATCACGGATCTGCACCGCCTCCAGCATGGCCAATGCGCGGTCGCGCGCCTCGGCCTTGCCGACCTTTTCATGGGTGCGCAGCGTCTCGACGATCTGGCGGCCGATGCTCATGACAGGGTCGAGCGAATATTTCGGGTCCTGCAGGATCATGGCGATGCGCTTGCCGCGCAGCTTCCGGCGTTCGCGTGGCGAGACGCTGAGCAGGTCGATGCCGTCGAAGGCGAGCTTGTTGGCCGATATCCGCGCCTGCGGCGGCGTCAGCCCCATAATGGCGCGGCCGGTCTGCGATTTGCCGGAGCCGGATTCGCCGACGATGCCGAGCCGTTCGCGACCGAGCGAAAAGGAGACGCCGCGCACCGCCTCGATCAGCCCGGTGCGGGTCGGGAAAGTGACGCGCAGGTCGTCGACGTCGAGAAGCGTCTTCGTTTCCCTGCTCATTGGTCACCACTGCGAGGGTCGAGCGCGTCGCGCAGGCCGTCGCCGAGCAGATTGAAGCCGAGGCTGACAATGAGGATGGCGAAGCCCGGCGCACCAGCCACCCACCATTGGTCGAGCACGAAGCGGCGACCGGACGCGATCATCGTGCCCCATTCGGGCAGCGGCGGCTGCGCGCCGAGGCCGAGGAAACCGAGCCCGGCGGCGGTCAGGATGATGCCGGCCATGTCGAGCGTCACCCTGACGATCAGGGACGAAATGCAAAGCGGCATGATATGGCGCAGCACGATGCGGAAGGGCGAGGCGCCCATCAGCTGCACCGCCTTGATGTAATCGGAATTGCGCACCGTCAGCGTCTCGGCGCGCGCGATACGGGCGTAGGGCGGCCATGAGGTGATGGCGATGGCCAGCACCGCATTCTCAATGCCGGGGCCCAGTGCTGCGACAAAGGCCAGCGCCAGGATCAGCTTGGGAAAGGCGAGGAAGATGTCGGTGATGCGCATCAGGATGGCATCGGTCCAGCCGCCGGCATAGCCGGCCACCGTGCCGACCAAGAGGCCGATCGGTGCCGCGATGATGGCCACCAGGATGACCACATAGAGCGTCCAGCGCGAGCCGTAGAGGATGCGCGACAGGATATCGCGGCCGAGATCGTCGGTGCCGAACCAATGCTCGGCGCTCGGCGCCAGCAGGCGCGCGTTCTTCAGGTCGCCGAACGTCGGAGAATAGGGCGCCAGCACGCCGGCAAGGGCGGCGACGGCCAGCAAGGCAATGATGATGAGCAGGCCGAGAAAGGCCAGCCGGTTGGCGGAAAAGCGCCGCCACGCCACATAGGCGCGGCCGAGCCTTGCCTGCATGCGCGAGGCCGGCCGCTCGCTGAGCAGCCAGTCGCGACGACTCTGGATGGTGTCGGCGCTCATTGAACCTTCGTCCTCGGATCGAGCACCCGATACAGCAGGTCGGAGAGCAGATTGATGGCGATGAACACCGAGCCAATGACGATGGTGCCGCCGAGCACCGCATTCATGTCGGCGTTCTGCAGCGAATTGGTGATGTAAAGGCCGATGCCCGGCCACGAGAACACGGTTTCGGTGAGCACCGAGCCTTCGAGCAGCCCGGCATAGGAGAGCGCGATCACCGTCACCATCGGCACCGCCGCATTGCGCAGCGCGTGGCCCCAGATGATGCGGGTTTCCGACAGGCCCTTGGCGCGCGCCGCGACGATGTATTCCTGGGACAGTTCGTTGAGCATGAACGAGCGCGTCATGCGGCTGATATAGGCGAGCGAGAAGTAGCCGAGCAGCGATGCCGGCAGGATGATGTGGCGGAAGGCGTCGTAAAACACGTCCCACTGCCCCTGCATCGCGGAGTCGAGGAGATAGAAGCCGGTGATCGGCGTAAAAGTGTACTCGTAGACGACGTCGAGCCGCGCCGGGAAGGCAACCCATTGCAGCTTGGCATAGAACAGCACCAGCGCCAGCAGGCCGAGCCAGAAGATCGGCACGGAATAGCCGATCAGGCCGATGATGCGCACGATCTGGTCGATGAGACTGCCGCGCTTGACCGCCGCCAGCACGCCGAGCGGCACGCCGAACAGCGCCCCGATCAGCGTTCCCAGCGTCGCCAGTTCGGTGGTGGCCGGCAGCGCCCGGCGAATGTCGGTCATGACCGGATTGGTGGTCAGCACGGAGACGCCGAAATTACCGTTCAGGGCATTTTTCACATAGATGTAGAACTGCTCGATCAACGGCAGATCGAGGCCCATCTCGCGGCGCGTGCGCTCGACGACATTGGCCGGCGCCCGGTCGCCGAGCACCGCCAGCACCGGGTCGATCGGAATGACGCGGCCGATGAAGAAGGTGACCGCGAGCAGACCAAGATAGGTCGTGATCGCAATGACCAGGAAACGGCCAAAGGATGATGCAATAGCGACAGCGCGGGCGCTGCCGCGCCCCGCCGCCATTTCTTTTTCAACCGCGCTCATGCGGCGTGTCCGCGAGCATTATTCCTTGGACACCGGTCCGACGAAATTGCTGTCGAAGCTCGGGCCGAGCGCAAAGCCCTTGAGGTTCTTGCGCAGGCCGGCCACTTCCAGCTGCTGGTGGATGACGACGAAGGGGCTGGTGTCCAGGATCTTCTTCTGCAGATCCTTGTACATGTCAGCGCGTTTACCGGCGTCCTTCTCGAGCAGTGCTGCTTCCGTCTCCTTGGTCAGGTCCGGAATGTCCCAGGCGTTGCGCCAGGCCAGCGTCTTGGACTTGCCCGCATCCGAATTGTCCGGGTTCGAGGCAAAGGTCTGGGCGTTGGAATTCGGGTCGAAATAATCCTGGCCCCACTGGCCGATATAGATGTCGTGGTTGCGGGCGCGATATTTGGTCAGCGTCTGCTTGCCGTCGCCCGGGATGATCTCGAGCTTGATGCCGGCCTGGCCAAGCGTCTGCTGGATCGATTCCGCCATGCCGGTCGTCGGCTGGCCGGTGCGTACGTCCATGGTTACGCTGAAGCCGTCGGGCAGGCCGGCCTTGGCCAGCAATTCCTTGGCCTTGGCGACATCGAGCTTGAACGGATTCTCATCCAATTCGCCGAGCACACCCTTGGGCAGGAAGGTCTGGTGGATTTCGCCTATGCCCTTGAGGATGGTGGAACTCAAGGCATCATAGTCGACCAGATATTTGAAGGCCTGGCGGACCTCCGGCTTGGCAAGGTTCGGGTTCTTCTGGTTGAGGCTGATGTAGTAGACGGTGCCCTTCGGCGCGCTGGTGGTCGTGAGATCGGCGTTCTTGGCGATGGCGTCGAGATCGTTCGGCTCGAGATTGCGGGCAACGTCGATGTCGCCGGCTTCGAGCGCCAGGCGCTGGCCCGAGCTTTCCTTCATGTTGCGATAGATGACGCGGGCAAGCTTGGCCTTTTCGCCATGGTAATTGTCGTTGCGCTCGAGAACGACTGCCTCATTGGCGCGCCATTCGCGCAGCTTGAAGACGCCGGAGCCGGCATAGCCGGTCTTCAGCCAGGCATTGCCGAAATCATTGTCCCATTTGTAGTCGGCGCTCGGCGTGACCGCCGCGACATGTTCCTTGACCAGCTTGGCGTCGACCACCGAAGCGACCGTTGCCGACAGGCAGTTCAGGACGAAGCTCGGGGCATAAGCCTTGTCGACGGTGAACTGGAAAGTGGTCTCGTCGACCGCCTTGGCCTTCTCGGCGACGTTGTCGCCGCTGATGCCGAATTGGCCGATGATGAAGGCCGGGCTCTTGTCGAGCTTGACGGCGCGTTCGAACGACCAGGCGACGTCGGCCGCGGTGATCGGATTGCCGGAGGCGAATTTGAGGCCGGGCTTGAGCTTGAAGGTGTAGGTCAGCCCATCGTCGGAGACGGTCCAGCTTTCGGCGAGGTCGCCCTTGACCTTGGAGGTGTCGCTGAGGTCGAGACGGACCAGCAGATCATAGGTATTGCCGGTGACCTCGGCGGTCGACAACTCGAACGCCTCGCCCGGATCCATGGAGATGATGTCGTCGATCGCGAAACCTTCGACCAGCGTGTCGGCGGGCGTGACCGCACCGGCGGGCGCGCCGGCCAGAAGCAGTGCGGACATGGCTGCACCCGCAAGCAGGAAGCGAGAGCGTAGAGCAAACTTTTCCATCATCATCGTGATTGTTCCCTGTTTTGTTGTTTGTTGACCTGAGTTCCCGGCTCAGGGTTGTGGAATTTTTTTCGGGCCTGGAGAGGGGCCCACGGATCTCCTACCGTTGCGGTTTTTGTCCAGTTGGTCAACACCATATCCGGCAGCCTGGTGGCGGGCAACGAGCATTTGTGCGACGGCTCAATGGGCCAGAAAGGCCGGCGGGATGCCGACGCACAAGCCAGCCAATAGAGGCTGCCGATCGGGGAAAATCTGGCGAATGTCGCGGCTACTTCAGCGCCGCGACCAGGTCGGCGTCAGGGAAGCAGGTGGCGGCGCGGCCGTTCTTGGCTTGCCATATGCCGATCGAGCGGCGGGTCTTGAAGCCGGGCAGGCCATCGGCGCTGCCGACATCATAGCCCTTGGCTTCCAGCGACCGCTGCAGGGCCGCGATGTCCGAACGGTGGAGCCCGCCAACCGCGCCCCAGCTGCCGGCAAAATTCGCGTCGCCATGGGCGATGCGATCGGCGCCGTGGCCGATGAACAGCGCGTAGAGGTCGCTGGTGTTGTATTGCTTCAGCACGTAGAAATTGGGCGTGGCGACAAAGGCCGGGCCGCTGCGCCCTGCCGGCATCAACAGGAAGCCTTCGGCCTTCAGCTCACTTGCTGGAAACGGTTTGCCGCCGACGCGCTTGATGCCCATATCAGCCCATTGCGAGATTTTCTTGCCCTGGTCCGGGCCTTCCAGCGAACAGGAAACGCTTTCCGGCACCGTCACCTCGAAACCCCAGCCGCGGCCCTTTACCCAACCGTAATGGACGAGATAATTGGCGATCGAGGCCAGCACGTCCGGCGTCGAGTTCCAGATGTCGGCGCGGCCGTCGCCGTCGAAATCGACGGCATGTTTCAGGAACGAGGTCGGCATGAATTGCGGCTGGCCGAGCGCTCCGGCCCACGACGATTTCATCGCGCCGACCGGAGCAAGACCGCGCTCGACGATCTCGAGTGCAGCAAGCAACTCGGTGCGGAAGAAGTCCTTCCTGGTCGACATGAACGCTTTGGTGCCCAGCACTTCGAAGGCGTCGTAAGGCACCTTCGCCGCGCCGAATCCGGTCTCGCGGCCCCAGATCGCCAGCAGCACTTCGCCCGGCACACCATAGCGCTTTTCGATTGATGCAAGTGTCCTGGCATTGGTGGCTTCGCGCGCCCGCCCGCCCGCCGTCACCGCACGAACCGTTTTCTCGGCGAAATAGGCGCCGGGCGAACCGAATTCGGCCTGGTGCTGTTTCCGCGGCGTGGTCGCCTTCTCGCCCGGCTTGACCAGGTCGGGCAGTTTCAGATTGGGCTTGATGCCGTCGAAGGCGGCATCGAAGGTGGTTTTGGAAATGCCTTGTGACTTGGCCTGCGGCCAGAGGTCGTTCTGCAGCCAGGCGCGGAACTGGTCGTCGATCTTTGCGGCGGAGGCGGGGGTGGAAAGGAAGAGGAAGGCAAGGGCAGCCAGTAAGAATGCAAGACAAAACTGGCGAAGGCCGCGTTCTGGCGCGCCCCCCTCTGGCCTGCCGGCCATCTCCCCCTCAAGGGGGGAGATCGGCAGCTTCACGGGCGGCGCTCTGCCCGCAACGTGGGTGATTATCGAAAGCTGAGCCGCCAGCCAATCTCCC
The DNA here is from genome assembly GCF_003998335.1 of Mesorhizobium sp. M7A.F.Ca.CA.002.05.1.1. Taxonomy (NCBI): domain Bacteria; kingdom Pseudomonadati; phylum Pseudomonadota; class Alphaproteobacteria; order Hyphomicrobiales; family Phyllobacteriaceae; genus Mesorhizobium; species Mesorhizobium sp. M7A.F.Ca.CA.002.05.1.1. Next base: position 8,471 of record NZ_RZQI01000144.1, read on the forward strand.
CCCTTGAGGGGGAGATGTCCGGCAGGACAGAGGGGGGTGTTTGGCACCAGCCTTGGTGGACGCGCAAAAATCATGACCCGCATCCTCTGCCGCAACTTTATCAAAACGCCGTCCGCGAGCGCAGCGCCGCGGCCAGCGTGCCCTCGTCGAGATAGTCGAGTTCGCCGCCGACCGGCACGCCATGCGCGAGCCGTGTCACCTTGATGTCGAAGCCGGACAGCTGATCGGTGAGGTAATGCGCGGTCGTCTGGCCCTCCACCGTCGCATTGACGGCGAGGATGATCTCCTTGACCTCGCCACCGGCGACGCGGTCGACCAGCGACCGCATGTTGAGCTGGTCGGGGCCGATGCCGTCGAGCGGCGACAATGTGCCGCCGAGAACGTGGTAGCGCACATTCATCGCCGCCGCGCGCTCCAGCGCCCACAGGTCGGAGACGTCCTCGACGACGATGATGGTGCCGGCATCGCGGCGCGGGTCGGTGCAGATCATGCAAGGGTCCGATGTGTCGACATTGCCGCAGGTCGAGCAGATGCGCACCTTGTCGGCCGCTTCGGCCATGGCGGCGGCCAGCGGCGACAAAAGCTGCTCCTTCTTCTTGATCAGATGAAGGGCCGCACGCCTGGCCGACCGGGGACCCAGCCCCGGCACCTTGGCCAGGAGCTGGATCAGACGTTCGATCTCGGGACCGGCGATTCGCTTCGACATCGCTCTGATCTAGAGCAATTCCAGGAAAAGTGCGAAGCGGTTTTCCCGGGAAAAGCGCGAAGCGCTTTCCCTTGGGAATTGCGTCAAAACGAAAAGCTGGAGCGGTTCACCGTTTCCGCGAAACGGTGAACCGCTCCAGGATTTTTCAGAGCGCTTTGGAACATCCCGCATCCGCATGAACCACCATATTAGCCGGGCGGACCATTGGACAGACCATAGAGCGCAGATCAGTTGGCTTCGAGCGGCCGGCCCTGGCTGACGATCATCGCGCCGACAGCGTCGGTGTTCTCAGGCGTCGACTGGAATCCCATAGACGCCTCTTGCGGCGCGTCCTCGACCGAGGAGATGACCCTTGTCCTTGTGTTCAAGGTTCCGCCAAAACGGGCGGCATCCGGTTCCTC
>NZ_RZQI01001451.1:0-837 GCF_003998335.1 Mesorhizobium sp. M7A.F.Ca.CA.002.05.1.1
GCGCCGGGGTCTATGCCGTGCTCCTTGGCGAAGCCGACAGCGCCGCAGCCGGCGCCGCGGGACTGGCCGCGAAAGGCAGCAAGAAGTTCGTACTGCTTGTCGCGGACAATCCAAACGCCGGCGCCATGGAGAAGCGGGTCGCAAACAGCCTCAGCATCTACGGCGCGGCGCTCGCGGTCACTCTCCGATATTCTGCCGGCGACGGTGGCGCGAAGGCGATCGACGAAATGGGCTCACTCGTGGACGCCCCCGACGCCGTCATTGTCGCCAGCGGCAATGGCAGTCCGGCGCCCATCCTTGCCGCCCTCAAATCGAAGGGCATTCCGGGAAAGACCATCTCCGTCGTCGGAACGAACCGTTGGCTGGAGCACCCCATGGATCCGCTCTTCGAGGGGGCGTTTATCGCCACGCTCGATCCAAGTGAAACCGGGCCGATCGCCGACCGCTTCAGGACGACATACAACTATCCGGCCGACGTCAATGTGGCCTATGCCTATGATATGGTTGCCTTGACGGCAGGGATTGCCAGCGCGGTCGGGCCTGATGGCTTCAGCAAGAAAGTTCTCGAAAATCCAAACGGCTTTCGTGGCTCGACCGGCCTGTTCCGGTTTCGGGCCGACGGATCCAGCCAACGCTCGATGCCGTTCTATCGGATTGAAAAAGGTGCGCTCAAGCTGGTTGCCAAATCGACGTCGGGTTTCTGACCGGCGCAAATCCCCGAGATCCTGTTCAAGCTGATGGGCAGGCGGGGCCGCAGCCGCTTGGCGATCGCACTCGGAAGCATCCTGCTTCTGGCCGGGGTACTGCTGATCATTCAAGGCGGGGCGTTGCTTTCTG
>NZ_RZQI01001452.1:0-834 GCF_003998335.1 Mesorhizobium sp. M7A.F.Ca.CA.002.05.1.1
GTCTGCAAGCCGGCTATCGCCTAAATGTGGCGTGGGTGCGATTGGTCTTTTCGGCTGCCTGTCCGGGGCAAACATCCGTTTGCCCCGGACAATAGGCGATTTTCCGGTTGAACCCCTTCCATGCCGGCAAAATTTCGCTAAAACGCGGGCTGACAAAGGGCCCGACCGGGCAGGAATGGTTTGATTGATGTCCGACGACAGTTTTATCCGTGAAGTCAACGACGAGATCCGTCGCGAGCAGGCACAGGCGCTGTGGGACCGTTTTGGCCCGGCCTTGATTGTCGTTGCGGTCCTCGTGGTGCTCGGCACTGCCGCCTTCGTCGGCTATCGCTATTGGGACGAGACGCGCGCCAACCGCTCGGGCGATGCGTTCTCGCAGGCGCTGAAGCTCGCCAATGACGGCAAGAACGATGAGGCGCTGACTGCGCTCGATCAGTTGGAGAAGGATGGCTACGGCGCCTATCCGCTGCTCGCCCGCATGCGCGGCGCGACCGTCAAAGCGAACAAGGGCGATGTCCCCGCCGCCGTCAAGGATTTCGACGAAGTCGCCGCGGATACGGCCATTCCCCAGGGAATTCGCGACATGGCGCGGCTGCGGGCAGCACTGCTGCTCGTCGACCATGGTTCCTTTGCCGACGTCTCCAGCCGTGTCGAGGCGCTGACATCCGACACCAACACGCTACGCCACACGGCGCGCGAGGCACTCGGCCTTTCCGCCTGGAAGGAAGGCAAGACGCAGGATGCGCTGAAACTGTTCGACCAGATCGCCGCCGATGACGGCGCGCCGCGCAACACCCGCGAGCGCGCAACATTGATGTCCGAGCTGATCCGCGG
>NZ_RZQI01001453.1:0-834 GCF_003998335.1 Mesorhizobium sp. M7A.F.Ca.CA.002.05.1.1
CATATGGACTCCTGAGATGTCTGCCTGGCACGGACCCCCACCCCTAACCCCTCCCCACAAGGGGGAGGGAGACTCCAGTCGGCGCTGACAACGGCAAACTGCCAATGTTTCAGACGCCAAAAGGATCGGTGCGCGGCAGCGTTCCCTCCCCCTTGTGGGGAGGGTCCTTCTTCGCAAGAACCCATATGCGATAGCCCTGCCTCAAGGGGGGAGATCGGACGTCGCGACCATTTTCGCCAATTTTCGACGTTAGAAAAAAGCTGTGAAGTTGAAGCTGCCAATCTCCCCACTTGAGGGGGAGATGTCCGGCAGGACAGAGGGGGGCGCTGTCTCGCCGACATCCAAAGAGTCCGGCTAATTCCCCGACACCAATGTATCCGTGATCTCAAACCGCTCGGCCACCCCGATGCGGATCATGTTGAGGCTGCCTTCGCGGGTGAAGCGGAAGTCGCCGGGCGCGTCGGAACCGGCCGGCTGGCCGGCACGGAAGGAAATGATGCGCGTGCCGCCGTCGGGCCAGGTCACAGTGATGTTCGCCTTGTCGGCGGTGTGCACCACGCTGACCTTGCAGCGCTCCATCGGCTGGCCGACATAGCGGGCGCAGGGAATCTCGGGATCCGGCGAGACGTCAGGCGCCGCCAGCGCCAGTACGTACGCATCCTGCATGGCGGCGCGGCCGATTTCGGCGGCGGATTTTGGCGTGCTTTCGGCTGCCGGGCCGGCGCCGCCAAGCCGCGCCGTCAGGTCGGGCGGTGCGACCGGCGCGCTGTTGGCCGGGCCGGTGGCATGGGATTGATCCGGCGCCGAGGACTGCCCGGCGTCATTGGCGCTGCC
>NZ_RZQI01001454.1:0-830 GCF_003998335.1 Mesorhizobium sp. M7A.F.Ca.CA.002.05.1.1
CAATGCAAAAGCACGCGATGCGCGCATGGAGTTCGCCAATGCAACTTGACACCACAGATAGTCGCTCATTGCCCTGCCGGGCATTTCTCCCCGTAAAACGGGGAGAAAGAGGCTGGCCGCAACGCCGGCGCCTCTTTTTTTGCAAGGCTGGCGAGTGGCGAAAGCCGCGACGAAAGCGCCCTTCTCCCCGTTTACGGGGAGAAGATGGCGGCAGCCAGATGAGGGGCAGCGCTACTTGGGAAGGTAGGGCTCCCCCCTGAACTGCCCACTAGCCTACGCCGCTTCGAGTGCCGCCCTCACTGCTGCAATCGCATCATCGGCCTTGGAAGCGTCGGGGCCACCGGCCTGGGCCATGTCGGGCCGCCCGCCGCCGCCCTGCCCGCCCAATGCGGCGGAGGCCACGCGGACAAGGTCGACGGCGCTGAAGCGATCGATGAGGTCGTCGGTGACGGCCACCACGACGCTTGCCTTGTTGTCTTCGCCGGCGCCGACGAAGACGACGACGCCGGAGCCGAGCGAGCTCTTGCCGGCATCGGCCAGCGGCTTCAAATCCTTCGGCGAGACACCGGAGACCGTCTTGCCGAGGAAGCCGATACCGGCGACCGTCTCATTGGCGGCTGGAGCATCGGCTGACGATCCCCCGCCCAGCGCCAGCTTCTTGCGCGCCTCGGTCAGTTCCTTCTCGAGCTTTTTGCGCTCTTCGAGCAGCGTCTCGACGCGCGCCGGCACGTCGGCCGGTGAAATCTTCAGCACCGCTGCCGCCGCCTTCAGCCGCCTATCCTGCTCGTCGAGATGTTTGCGCGCGGCTTCGCCGGTCAGCGCCTCGATGC
>NZ_RZQI01001455.1:0-829 GCF_003998335.1 Mesorhizobium sp. M7A.F.Ca.CA.002.05.1.1
GTGCCGAGGCCGTGGCAACAGCAGCGCCCGTGGTGCCGAGGCGGGCCGTGTCGAGAATACCCTTGGCGGTTGGTGCCGCGCCGGCATCGTACAGCTTGATGCTTTCCACATTGACATCGATCGTCGAGATCGAAGCCGCGCCGGTCGCGTCGCGGTTGAAGGCCGAAACAATCTTCACGTCGGCCGCGGTGCCTGTCGCAGTGGACACCGAAAGCATGTTGGTGCCGGAGAAGGTGGCGCCATCGGCGTAGGCCTTCAACTGGTTCTGAAGGGCGGCGATTTCGACCTGGGTCTTTTCTTTGGAGGCGTCCGTCTGGCCGTAGGACGCGACCAGCTTGGTCTTGATCTGGTTGATCGTATCGATCGCGCTACTCATGCCGGTATAGGCTGTGTCGACCTTAGAGGCGCCGAGGCCGAGAGCGTCCGAAACGGTGGACATTGCCTGGTTGTCGGAGCGCATCGTGGTGGCGATCGACCAGTAAGCGGCGTTGTCCGAAGCCTGCGAGACCTTGTAGCCGGTCGAGATGCGGGCCTGGGTGTCGGTGAGGGATTTGCTGGTGGCGTTGAGGCTCTGCAGGGCCGTCAATGCGGCGCTGTTCGTCATGATGCTGGACATGGTACTCGGACCTTGATTTTACAGGTATTTTTTACATACCGGCTCTACCGGTATGACGGTGCGGCATCATGCCCATGATCTCTCAAAATCGATCACCCGCCATCTGCGAGCGAATATGCGGGCAAGTCCCTACCAAAGGGCTAAACCGGACGGTTAATCGAAAATATATTGCTGGGATTTCGAGCCGGCGCCGCAGGGTCAGTTGAAGGAGCG
>NZ_RZQI01001456.1:0-829 GCF_003998335.1 Mesorhizobium sp. M7A.F.Ca.CA.002.05.1.1
GCTTCTAGGCGGGGTTCGGAGGTACCTGGCAACAGAAACCTCCACTTCTCCCCTCCTCCTCAACATGCGTTACGCACAACGGCAGCTCCCGCCGGCCAACTTCGCACGCCCTCGGCCGCGAAGCCGCCCTGCCGCGTGCCACCTCTCCAAAAGATGCAAGACGATTCCGATCGATTCTTCGTGCTGACCGGCGGTCCCGGCTCCGGCAAGACCACCCTGATCGAAGCCCTGCGCCGGGCAGGCTTTGCCACCTCGATCGAAGCCGGCCGCGGCATCATCCGCCACCAGTCCGATATAGGCGGACCCGCTTTGCCCTGGCATGATCGCGCCCTGTTCGCCGAGTTGATGCTGTCATGGGAGATGCGCTCGTATCAAATCGCGCAAGAACAGACCGGGCGTCCTGTTTTCTTCGATCGGGGCGTTCCGGACACGCTTGGCTACCTCAGGCTGAGCGGCCTGCCGCTACCCGAACACATCAACGCCGCCGCCAAGCGTTTCCGCTACAACCCCCGCATCTTCGTCGCCCCGCTTTGGCCGGAGATCTTCGCGCAGGACGAAGACGCAAGCAGACGCTCGACGAGGCCGAGCGTACCCACCATGCGCTGGTCGGCATCTACACGGAACTGGGCTATGAGATGATTCCGTTGCCGCTGGCACCCGTCGAGGCGCGGCTGCGCTTCGTGCTGGCCGAGACAGGATTGGCGTGAAAAAGGCCGGGATGAACCCCGGCCTTTTTCATTTGTTTTGGTTGCTTATTCCGCCGGCGCCTCGACGGCCTCGCGCGAGCGGCCGAGCGTGACCTTGGCCAGCGTGAAGGAAATCACCGCAC
>NZ_RZQI01001457.1:0-828 GCF_003998335.1 Mesorhizobium sp. M7A.F.Ca.CA.002.05.1.1
CTTCGGTCTGGTGCCATCCAGTTCGATAGAGCCGGCGGCAAGCGAGCTTGCCGTGCGCGAGAACAACACGCCAAGCGGTTCGGCCGCAGACGGTTTACCCGCGGCGATTGGCTCGAAAACCTGAAATGACGCCTCCCGCATTTCGCGGACCCCTTCCACGAACCGCCCATCCGCTATCTCGGCAACGGCCTGCGCCTGGCGATCGTCGGCAAGCCCTGAGGCGCTGAACCAGTTCGCAACATCCTGGACGGATTTGAAGAGTTCATTGTTTGCTGCCGGCGCCCGCCGGTCGAACACGGCATTCGACAGGTCCAAAGCGGGATGCCCGCCGATGAAGTGATCCGGCACCCATTCGGTGTATGCATCGCCCATGGAACATAACCTCATCAACCGCATTATACGGTTACATGATGTAACCACTATCACAGGGATATGTGGTGTCAAACCCATAGCACCGCCAGGTCGGCGCGGACCACTGGGAGAGAGAGGATGTGCAGCAATCGTTACAAGACCCGCCACGAGACCATCAATGTCGACGGCCTCGACATCTTCTACCGACACGCCGGCGACCCGGGCAGACCGGCAATCCTGCTGCTGCACGGATATCCGACTTCGTCGCACGTCTATCGCAATGTCATCGAACCGCTGGCGGACACAGCCTATGTGGTGGCGCCGGACCTGCCCGGTTTCGGCTTTTCGTCCGCCCCTTCCATCGATGCCTATGACTACACGTTCGAGAACCTGGCCAACACGATCGAAGCCTTCGTCGAGGCCCTCGGCATCCAGCGATTCTTCCTCTACATCACTGACTTCGGCACGCCTGTCGGC
>NZ_RZQI01001458.1:0-824 GCF_003998335.1 Mesorhizobium sp. M7A.F.Ca.CA.002.05.1.1
ACCCCAAGGAGATGAAGCGCCCTGGTCAGCGCTCCAACGCATCGAGCAGACGGTACCAGGCGATGGTCGCGGCGACGCCGACCTGACGGAAGGCGTGAAACGGGATCGGCCGGATCGGCGAGACCGGGAAAGGCAATTGCCTGGCGTCGCCACTTTGGAGGTAGCCGGCGATGCGCTCGCCAAGCGCGGTCATCAGGCCGACACCACGACCCTGGCAGCCGGCCACGGCCAGCAGGCCCTGCTCCGGCTCATGGATGTGCGGCAGATGGTCCGGCGTCATCGCCACGCGGCCGAACCAGCGCTTCTCGATGGCGACACCGGACAGCACGGGATAGAGCCGCCGCAGCGCCCGCTCGAGATGCGCCCAGTCGCCGGCGCTCGTCGGCAGCGCCATGCGACCCCGGCCGCCAAGCACCAGCCGGCCGTCGGCGCTCTTGCGGTAGTAGACGAGGATGCGCCTGGAGTCCGACACCGCCTGCCCTTCCGGCAGGATCGTGGCCGCCAGATCGGGCGACAGCGGCGCTGTGGCGATCTGAAAGGAATGCAGCGGCACGATCGTCTGAGCGAGACCGGGGATCAGACCGTCCGTATAGGCGTTTGTCGCCAGCACGACCGCCTTTGCCTGCAATTGCACCCCGTTTTCAGTTGAAACACGCCAAACGCCGGCGCTGTTGTCTAGCCGAACCACCTTCTGGTGTCCGGCTACCCTCACTCCAGCCGCGGTCGCGACCCGGGCAAATTCCGACGTGTAGGCGAGCGGATCGATCACACCGGCGCGGCGGTCGAGCCAGCCGCCGAGATAGCCCTGCGCACCGGTCCTGGCC
>NZ_RZQI01001459.1:0-822 GCF_003998335.1 Mesorhizobium sp. M7A.F.Ca.CA.002.05.1.1
GTGCTGGACCGCACCGGGCTGATTCTTGAGATCTTCGGCGAGCGCGCACGCACCAAGGAAGGCACGCTGCAGGTCGAACTCGCCCATCTCAACTACCAGAAGGGCCGCCTCGTGCGCAGCTGGACCCATCTGGAGCGCCAGCGCGGCGGCGCCGGCTTCCTCGGGGGCCCCGGCGAAACGCAGATCGAATCCGACCGGCGGCAGCTGCAGGAAAAGATCATCAAGCTGAAGCAGGAGCTGGAAACGGTGCGGCGCACGCGCGACCTGCACCGCGCCAAGCGCAGGAAGGTGCCGTTCCCGGTGGTGGCGATCGTCGGCTACACCAATGCCGGCAAGTCGACGCTGTTCAACCGGCTGACCGGGGCGGATGTGCTGGCGCAGGACATGCTGTTCGCCACGCTCGACCCGACGCTGCGCCGCGTGCGCCTCCCACATGGCACGCCGATCATCCTCTCCGATACGGTCGGCTTCATTTCGGACCTGCCGACGCATCTGATCGCGGCTTTCCGCGCCACCCTGGAAGAGGTGGTCGAGGCCGATCTTGTGCTTCATCTGCGCGACATTTCCGATCCGGACACTGCTGCACAAGCGGAAGATGTCGAGCGCATCCTGGCCGACCTCGGTGTCGACGCCGGCGACGCCAAGCGCGTGATAGAAGTGTGGAACAAGATCGACCGGCTCGACGAAGGCAACCGGACCCGGCTGCTTGCAGACGGCGCCGACGCCAACAAGGCGCCGCCGATTGCGGTGTCGGCGGTGACCGGCGAGGGCATCGATGCGCTGAAGGCGATCATCGAAAAACGGATGGCGGGGGAACTCGAA
>NZ_RZQI01001460.1:0-819 GCF_003998335.1 Mesorhizobium sp. M7A.F.Ca.CA.002.05.1.1
GCGGCCGGCAATCTTCGCAGCGGCGCGCTGGTGGCGCACCTTGCGTCGAAAGGGATTTCCACCGGCATAAATCGCGAATTGCTGGCCGGCATCGAAACCATGCTTGCCGAGGGTAAGTTTTTCGCCGAGCCATAAAACCACGACAACCCCGCAGCAAGTTTGCCTGAAATCAGTGCCGTCCCGATCTTCGGGGCTGGCGTCTCGGAAAATGCGACACGAGCTATATATTGCTGCCTTGGCTGCCCGCTCGGCTTTAGCAAAATTTGACGAGGCATCGAATTTTTGGCGCGCGTGCCGCCCTTGTTGTTAACGTCAGTACCAATGCCCCGATCGCCTTCACACCGAATGGAGAGTGTCGGCGATCGTTCCCATCAGGTTCTGTATGTCGATCCGCATCGACTGATTGATCGCTTGCGGCCAGGTCGACAGCTTCACGCCGACGAAATCGCGCTGGTGGTCGATGTAGATTATCTGCCATCCGAGCAGCTACTCTGAATGCAATGGGCGAGCCTCCAAGGTTTCTATTGGGTGGTTCTCAGAGGGATGGAGCCGGACATTCACTTCCGTCGAGAACATATCGCGAACTACAGGTTCAAAGCGCAACATCTCTTCGCGCGATGACCGGCCTCTCAGCACCGACCTATCGCTGATCCGCTGCAGCACTCTTTGCGGCCAAAGCCGATCCGTTGTAGGCGTGCATCTGCGCCAGCTTTGCCATGCGCTGGGCGGCTTCTGCGAGCGCCGAGCAATGCTGCTTGAAGTTTTGCTCTATGATCTGACCGTAGGGTCCCGTAAGTCCCACCGCGTACATCACCTCAC